>DEBE01000165.1 GCA_002348425.1 Alphaproteobacteria bacterium UBA2964
GAGGCTTCCTGCATGGATAAGTTCTCCAGGTAATTGATGACCAACAATATCCTCGGCCAATCTACCGACTTCGATTAATTGGTCTAAATCAACGCCAGTTGCAATTCCTAATTCTTCGCAAAGTAATACGAGCTCTTCTGTACAAATGTTTCCAGCAGCTTTTGGCTGGCCGGCAAATGGACAGCCGCCAAGACCGCCAACCGTTGAGTCAAACTGTCTTACGCCCATCTTCAAAGCGGAGTAAGCATTTGCGATGGCAAGCCCTCTCGTGTCGTGAAGATGAAGGGAAATAGTCATATCGGGCCAAACATTTCTTACTTCACCAACAACTCTTTCTATTCGGTGCGGCGCCGCCCAACCCATAGTATCAGCTAGCGAAAAAAGTGTTATTTCAGCACCGGTTTGCGCTGCAATTTGCATGCCGTCTTCGAGTGTTTTAATCACTGTCGCTGGGCTTATGTCACCTTGGTAGTTACATCCGAATGCGGCCATTACACCAATTCGATTAACAGGAATGCCAAGTTCAAGATGAGACATGACGTGCCTTTCCATTGCGGCCATGTTTTCGGCGTGAGTTCGGTTCAGGTTCTTTTTTGTAAAACCTTCAGATGCCGTGAGAGAAATCGAGCCAGAGATCGTAAGTTTGTCCTTAAATGCCAATGCCCGATCAAGCCCATTCCCGTTAAAATAAAGGCCGGTGTACTCCACATCCTCATGCGCATCGAAGCTTTCTACAACCTTTTCAGCATCCGCCCAACCAGGGACCAACCTAGGGTTTACGAAAGAACATGCCTGTATATGTTTGAGACCTGTTTTGGAAAGTGCATCTATTAATTTGACCTTGTCCACTGTTGAAATTGGACCGGGTTCTATTTGAAACCCCTCTCGTGGGCCTTCTTCGTGGATTTCTACTGTGCTGGGCAAATCAGACATCTTTCCGATCCTTTTTTTATTAACAACCAAACGTGTTGGGCGATGTTAGTAGCCCAATGATATCATCGGAGATTATGAATTTCTCTCACGAAGATGTCCAGCTTTGACATTAAGATAAAAAGCACTGTTATGAAGAAATAACAATATTCCATACGGAGGTCTAGGAACTAACTTTGATAGACTGTTTAATCTATATATTGAGTTTCATCCAATTGACTTGAATAAGTTATCAAGTTTATAGACTTTTAAATATTGCTTCTTGTTAGGTACTTCGGACGAGGCGACCAGGTAAATTTAATGTTGATTGCCCCATGTATCTGACAATTTTACCAGATAAGATAGTTGCATCGTACCCGTCAATTGTCTGCACCATCCTGCGGCCGCCAGCTGGCAAGTCGTAGCGAACTTCGGGATAGTTGATGCGCAACTCTTGATAATTAATAATATTTATATCGGCTTTTTTCCCAACCCTCAGAAGACCTCTATCGTTTAGGCCGAGAACATTGGCATTATCAGAGGTCAACCGTTTAATTGCCCATGGCAAACTAAATTTTCGACCTCGTGTTCGATCTCGCGTCCAATGGGTAAGCATATATGTTATCGCGCTTGCATCACTTAATATCCCAACGTGAGCTCCTCCGTCTCCCAATCCTATAATTGTGCCTGGATTTTCGAGCATATCGGCGACACTGTCGAGATTGCCGTATGAGTAGTTGGATAATGGACGATAGAGAATACCTTTGCCCTTATCCTTCAAAAGAAAATCATACGCTAGTTCTTCCGGAGAAACACCCTTGGCAGATGCCTGTGATGCGATGGAACATTCAGGTGGCGGTTCGTAATCAGGTGGGTCATTTAAGGGGAAAATACTCGCCCAATTTAATATACGCGAACGCATTATATGTTCCCCTTGAGGTTCTGTAAGCATTCTCTTGCGAAACGACGGACAGTTCAAATGGAGTATTTTCTGGTCATGAGGCAGTTTTTCTATACTTTTCCATGCATCACAGGCCATAAATGGATTAAGGGAAAGCTCGAAGCTTAGCATAACGCCTGTCGGCCGTGTTAGTACTTGTCCAAAGATATTTTTTCCGTCTTTGTGCGCCCGCGAAATATCTTTCATCGTTTCGCGCCATAATTCCGGTCTATCATTTCGTTGTAAAATTGTTATAGTCATCGGCCGACCCGACACATCAACCATGTTGTTTAGCAACAACATTTCTTGTTGAGGGTTGTCAAAATCTGAGATTACCTGCAGCCAACCTTTCCCGGTTTTACCGACGGCCCGACTTATTTCTATTAGCTCTTCTTCCGGCGCCCCTAGTGTTGGCGTGTACTCGCCGGCAACAGTTCTATGGTTAATCGTTCGGCTGGTTGAAAAGCCAAACGCTCCTGAGCCGATTGCATTTGCAGCCAGTTGAGCCATATCCTCTCGATCTTTTGAAGTTGCCGCATCTCGGTTAACTCCCCGATCTCCCATGACATAGACACGTAAGGCCGCATGTGGAACCTGCGTTAAAATATCTAAATCATAATTTTTTGCGTCTATGGTGTCTAAATATTCATCAAAAGTTTCCCACGTCCATGGAAGTCCCTCTGTTAAGACAGGTTCTGGAATGTCTTCAACGCCTTCCATTAGCTCGACGAGTTGATTTCGTTGATTAGGTTTACATGGTGCAAATCCGACACCGCAATTTCCGATCATAGCAGTCGTCACTCCGTTCCAAGACGAAGGATCAATTCTATTGGCCCAGGTTACTTGGGCGTCATAGTGGGTATGTATATCTATAAATCCAGGAGTGACAACGCGGTCTAAAGCATCTATTTCTTCTTTGCCTCGGGGAATGAAACCGCCAATTTGGGTGATTAAACCATCTGTTATCGCCAGGTCTGACACGAAGGTTTTACCACCAGATCCGTCAACAATCTGTCCATTTCTAATCACAATATCAGGCTTTGGATCCATGGCTATTCCAATTAAAATTCACAGTCTAAAGTGAATTTACTTTAAAACAGGAACTGAAGCTATAAAAGCGCCTTTTACTTTCTTTCTATAAAACAAGAGATTGGAAGACATTTAGCTGAGATACCCCGGATCAACTCATTAAAGTCGCATTTAAAAAC
>DEBE01000153.1 GCA_002348425.1 Alphaproteobacteria bacterium UBA2964
TGTTTTGCACCAGCAGCAAGGTCCATGGCACCTCCAACACCGGGTGGGAAGGTTGGATTGTTCGTAGTCCAATTAGCTAGATCCCCATTTTCCGATACCTCAAAGGCACCTAACATCGCGATATCAATATGCCCACCTCTTATCATAGCAAAAGCGTCAGAATGCACGAAATACGAGCCACCTTTAAGCATGGTTATTGGTTGCTTTCCCGCATTGACTAAGTCCAAATCTTCTTCGCCTTCTTCTGGTCGAGGCCCAAAGCCTAATACACCATTCTCACTATGGAGAAGTACTTCTTTATCGGAAGGCATATGGTCTGCACAAAGCGTAGGTATACCGATACCTAGATTTACGTAAGCGCCGTCAGGAATTTCATTTGCAGCAAGCCAAGCAAGCTGGCGTCTAGATAATTTCTCCATAATGCCCTTTTCCAATTTTTATTAGCAACCTGCTATAAAAACTTCCTAAAAAAAGAGCTTTTGTCAACTATTATGCACCGAAACTAATTTCCACTATCGCAAGATTAAATTTCTTTAAAGTTACCTTTATTTTCGAGACACTTGGATGTATGTTCGCGGCTCATTTAACTAAAATTATAAATCCTTATGCCGTGGAGTTTTTTTAATGTCTGTTAAAAGAGGTCGGAAGTTCCTAAATACCCCCGGACCAACTCACGTACCAGACCGAGTGATGAATGCCATGCATCAACCGACATTAGATTTATCAGACCCATATTTTTTAGAAACCACAAAATCATGTTTCCAAGACACGCAAAAAGTTCTTAATACCTCCGGTGAAGTTTTCCTCTATACTTCGAATGGACACGGTGCTTGGGAAGCGGCTCTGGCAAATGTGTTTTCACCTGGAGATAAAGTACTAGTCCCAGAAACAGGAAATTTCTCTAATGCTTGGTCAGATATGGCAAAGGCACTGCATCTGGAGGTGATTAATATGCCAGGTAATTGGAGACGCGCTATTGATCCGGCCTTGCTAGAGAAAGAATTGAAGGAAGATAAAGAACATGAAATCAAAGGTGTTTTGATAATTCACACCGAGACCGCAACAGGAATAACAAATGATCTACCGTCGCTAAGAAAAGCCGTAGATTCTGCAAATCATCCTGCCTTATTTTTAGTTGACACCGTGGCTGCGGCCGGGACGGTTGACTACCAAATGGATAATTGGGGGATCGATGTAACAGTAACTGCTTCCCAGAAGGGCCTCATGATGCCGCCAGGTTTAGGGATTGTTGCAGCTAACGCCAAAGCTTTGAGAGTGCATCAACATTCTACGATGCCAAAATTATACTGGGATTGGAACACTCGACTGCAGGCTGAAGATTACAGAAAATTTTGTGGCACTGCCCCGCAACTAATGGTTTTTGGGATGCGGGAAGCACTCGACATGATTTTTGAGGAAGGCTTGGAAAACATCTACGAGCGACATAGAGTTTTGGCGGAGGCAACACATGCGGCTGTTGAAGTATGGAGCCAAGCCGGAACATTGTCCCTTAATGCGATCGAACCAAAAGAAAGATCAACAGCCGTAACTACTATTCTTACCGATGAGGGCGTGGATGCAAATATGATAAGAGACGTATGCCGCGACGAAATGATGGTGGGATTGGGCGGTGGCCTCGGAAATCTAGCGGGAAGAGCCTTTAGGGTAGGTCATATGGGGGATATGAATGCACCCATGTTGTTTGCGGCTCTCGCTTCAATTGAAGCAACATTCAGGTATCTTGATATTAAGTTTGCACCTGGGGGAGTAACCGCAGCAATTGAACATGTGGCACAGTCAAAGAAAGTGGGAACAGGACCTTTTTCTTATTAGAGTACTGTGCCCAAACTCTAAAGCTACTGTCTTTCGCCCATCCCCGGACCGGACATTTTAACCACCCTATCAACAAATATAGAGGGTGTGACAATAACTTCGGGATCTAGAACCCCAAGTTCAACAACTTCATGTACCTGCACCACTGTCAGATCTGCTGCTGGCGCCATGACCGGGCCAAAATTACGAGCAGACTTGTTGTAAACAAGGTTTCCCCAGCGATCGGACTGACGCGCCAAGATAAAGGCTACATCTCCTTTTAAGGGTGCTTCCAGTACCTGGAGCCGTCCATTGATCTCGCGCACCTCTTTTCCTTCTGCTAACTGAGTGCCTACCCCAGTTGGTGTATAGAAACCTCCAATCCCAGCACCTGCAGCTCTAATACGTTCACTTAGCGTTCCTTGAGGCACGACCTCAAGATCTACTTTCCCCGCTGCCCACATTTCTTCGAATACAACTGAACCACCTGATCTTGGATATGAACATATAACCTTTTTTACACGACCATCTAATAACAGTCCGCCAATGCCTTCTTTCCCTACCCCTGCGTTATTGGAAACTATTGTCAATTCTGAAGCGCCCTGCTCCCGCAAGGCATTTAATAGCTCGGTAGGCATGCCGGCTCCACCAAAACCAGATACTAATATGGTTGAACCATCTTTAATTCCAGAAACTGCCGC
>DEBE01000080.1:0-560 GCA_002348425.1 Alphaproteobacteria bacterium UBA2964
TTATGTAACCGAGTAAGTTTACTAAAAGTTCTCTATAAATGATGGACGATCCTACCTACCGGTTTATAGTTAAATCTTGAAACATGGGGGTATTGATAATGAAAACTTTGACGCACTGGATTGACGGAAAACATCAAAATGGAACCTCATCCAATTATTCTGAAGTGTACAACCCGGCAACAGGCGAGATCCAAGCAAAGGTACCCCTTGGATCAGTGAAAGATGTTGATGCTGCAGTAACCGCAGCAAAAAAGGCTCTGCCAGAATGGTCCGATACACCACCGCTTACGCGGGCACGAGTTATGTTTAAATACAAAGAATTAATTGAGAAACATGCCGATGAAATTGCCGCTATAATTACCGCTGAACATGGAAAGGTAATTTCCGATGCTCATGGCTCTCTGACCCGCGGACTGGAGGTCGTGGAATTTGCCTGCGGAATTCCACAACTCTTAAAAGGCGAATTTACCGAGAATGTCGGCAAAGGAATTGATGCTTGGACTTTCCGTCAACCCGTCGGAGTTTGTGCTGGTATAACACCTTTTAATTTTCCAGCAATG
>DEBE01000080.1:861-4924 GCA_002348425.1 Alphaproteobacteria bacterium UBA2964
TTTAATTTTCCAGCAATGGTTCCCATGTGGATGTATCCGGTCTCCATTGCATGCGGAAACACCTTTGTCTTGAAACCTTCTGAGAAAGATCCCTCCTGTGCTCTGCGGCTCGCAGAGCTAGCGAAAGATGCTGGACTTCCAGATGGGGTGTTGAATGTTGTCAACGGAGACAAGGTGTCTGTAGATAAAATCTTAACGCATCCAGATATTTCTGCCGTGAGTTTTGTCGGCTCGACACCTATTGCAGAATATATTTACTCTACCGCTGCAAAAAATCGTAAAAGAGTTCAAGCTCTTGGTGGAGCAAAAAATCATTTAGTTGTTATGCCCGATGCAGATATGGAGCTAGCCGCAGACGCTTTAATGGGTGCAGCTTATGGTTCCGCTGGCGAACGTTGCATGGCCATTTCTGTTGCAGTCGCAGTGGGCAGCGCCGGTGATAAACTGATGGATATATTAAGACCCAGAGTAGAGGCACTCAAAATAGGTCCGGGAACGGATATAAATATGGATATGGGCCCTCTCATTACTGAGCAACATTTAGAAAAGGTAAAGGGATATGTGGATATTGGAGTAGACGAAGGTGCTGACTTAATTGTCGATGGCCGAAATTATTCTCTCCAAGGATATGAAAAAGGATTTTTTATGGGTGGCTGCCTTTTTGACAACGTCAAAACAAATATGCGGATTTATCAGGAAGAAATTTTCGGGCCAGTTTTATCTGTTGTCCGCGAACCTGATTTCAATAGTGCAGTTAAAATCATTAATGAACATCAATTTGGTAATGGCGTATCAATCTTCACAAGAGAAGGGGATGCCGCAAGAGAATTTACTAATAAGATAGAGGTTGGAATGGTTGGTATAAACGTACCAATCCCCGTACCCATGGCATTTCATTCTTTTGGTGGTTGGAAGGATTCTCTATTCGGGGATCTCCACGTTCACGGACCAGAAGGCGTTCGGTTTTACACCAAGCAAAAAGCTATCACGTCACGTTGGCCCACTGGCATTCGTTCTGGGGCTGAATACACAATGCCAACCCTAAAATAAAGAGCATAGGTAGTGGCTTAGTGTTTTCCCGCCGCAGACATTGAAGGTCTAATTTTATCTTCTTTTTCTTGCTGAATACCATCGGGCAGATGCCATTCTGAGAACCTATTAATTCGATAATTGTGGGGTTTCCAATCTTCTGTGACATAATCGGAATCTGTGAAATACTCGATCGCCCCCCCGCAGGGTGACTTAAAATACCAAAAATAAGCAGAAGAAATAGGATGTCTGCCGGGACCAACCTCGGTTTTCCAGCCCTTCTTATCGAACGCAACTCCGCCACCGAAAACCTCGTGAATATCCCTGACTTCGAAAGCCGTATGGTGATAACGTTTATTCCCATCAGCACTCCAAATCATGAAAAGATTGTGATGTTGGCTTTTCGCGGCACAACGCAGAAAAATCGCAGCGCCCCCTGCATAGCGATCTGATAGCCAGAACCCTAGTCGATCCCTATAGAATTTTTCCGCCGACTTGAGATCAGGGAGTACAAATCCGATATGCCCCATTCGAATGGGGCGTGCCTCTGCATAAAAAGTACTAATTTCATCGATGCGCTCAACTTTATCATAAGAATTAATCTTTGTTCGGGCTCCGTCGAACTTCACTCGGGGTCGCCATACTCGAAAGCCAAGGCCGATACCATTTGGATCTAAACAGTGGATTGTGCCATCTTTGTCTTCTGATACCTCTCGGTCCTTAGATAGCTCCATTTTTATAGTTCGGAGATGGCTCTTTGAGGAGACGCCCCAGACCATCTCGCGAAAATGCATATCTGGAGCTGCTGCTGGTGGCAGATCTGTCGAATTAGGCGTTTTGAGTTCTACCCGACTGCCATTTTTGGTTTCAAAAACCGAATGACTGGGGGACCCCTTTATCTTACGCAACCCCCAATCACTATAAAATCGTTGGGCTTCCTTCATGTCGGGTGCTGCAAACAGCGTAGTATATAGACCTGTGTATGTCATATTGCCCCTGAACTATTACCCGTTCTAGATAATAGGGTAACGGACCTTAAATATAACAGCAACAGATTGCTTTATCACTTTATTTTATGGGAGATCTCCATCACCATATTGCGTTCGCGCAATGAAACGCCTTAAACCAAGATCTGTATCCCAGACACGCTGGTGTGCTTTCTTTAAGTAGGGGATAGCCACCTCCCGTTCTTTCACTACCTTTTCGTACTCTGGAATGAAACTTCTCATTAACTCCGACACTTCAAGCCTCAGATCTTCTTCATTAATTGTCTGAACAACTCGATCTTTCATAACTACTTTTCCATCGATTATTACTGTATCGATTGACCTACCTGTTTCGCTATAGACCAACTGCCTCGCCGCACTGTTGTAAGGTAGATACGCTGTATCATTCATGTTTATGAGCATCATATCCGCCTTATACCCTACTTTCAGCGCACCGATCTGATGATCCATACACGCAGAACGTGCGCTACCTAGGGTTCCATGTCTAAGAGCCTCTTCACTCAAGGGGGTACCGGGTTGTGGATCACTAACAGACCCAAGCATGCAATAAGCTTTCATAGCCTGAAACATATTTTGTACGTCGCTGCCAGAACAGTTATCGCATCCAAGACCGACACGCATACCGGCGTCGCGCATGTCGCGCATTGGAGAGATCCCACTTTTAAGCTTCATATTACTATTAAAACAAAGAATAGCCCCCGCATCTGCTGCTGCCATCTGATCCATCTCCTCACGGCAGATCCAAACTGAGTGAGCTATATTAAGCCGATGGTTAAGTATGCCTGCCGCATCAAGGTAATTAATAAATGAACCACCATATTCACCATACATTTCACGTGCCATAACCACCTGACCTCGCGTCTCGTAAACATGAATATAAACGCCAAGATCGTGCCGAATAGCCAAATCTGCACAACCAGAAAGCAATTCAATCGTGCAACGCTGTGGGGCAAAGGGTCCTACTGCCCAATGTGTCACACCGCCGGCAGGCCTGCGCCTGATCTGGGCTTCGAGCATGTCGAGCTGCTCTTTAGGTTTGCCCGCCTGAGTTCCCATCATTTCTTGAATCTCGGGCGGTAATAAATCTCGGTGTCGCAACATACCAACAGCTGGAATATCAAAAACCATGGGAGAAAAGATGACCCTCTCTCCTATCTCCTCATAGGCATCGAGAACTACATCAATGTTTTCTTCCGTCATGGGGATGAGCCCGAGCATATCCTGTACGGTTGTAATACCACAACGCAGTGATTCAAGGGCTCCCACAAGTGTCCGCAAACGAATCTCCTCCCGAGAGCGGAACGTCCCCATGGGCAGCGTGTAAAGTAACCAAAACTCTAATGGCAAATCCTCAAAAAGCCCGCGGCACAGAGTATCATGTGAATGATAATGAGCATTTATTAAACCCGGAACCACAAGGTGGTTTGAAGCATCAATAACTTCCGCACTTTTGTATTTGTCTACCGCTATATTTTCATCTATTGCAGAAATTTTGTCGTCCAGAATTAAAATATCTTTCTTCGATGGTTTATGCACATCCCCTTCGTGGTCATAAACCAGGCCACCTTTCACCAATAAAGTTCGTTCCATTTCCTTTATACCCTTTTCACTTAATCTAACGGAACGCTATCATGCAGGCCAGATTGCTTCAAACACCGTAATGAGAAATAAAAAATATGTCAGAAAAAACCCTAAACATGTTATCTGCCATCGATGTAGTTCGTATGATCAGTGAGAGAGAGACAACTGCGGAAGCTGTCACACGGGCTTGTCTTGAAAGAATTGATGACCGCGAAAAAAAGGTCAGGGCATGGGCCCATATTGATCACGAATATGCCATATCTCAAGCGCGTATTCTTGATAAATCGACAATTAAGGGGCCTCTTCATGGGCTGCCAATCGGCGTAAAAGATGTCATAGATACCTCAGATATGCTAACGGAAATGGGATCATCTATTTATGCAGGCTATCAACCTAAAACCGACGCAGCTTGTGTCGCAATGTTGAGAGCGGCAGGCGCCGTTATT
>DEBE01000174.1 GCA_002348425.1 Alphaproteobacteria bacterium UBA2964
CCTGCCCACTTTCAGTCCCCGGGATATGGGCCCGTGGAAAGAGATGGAAAAGGATATCGCATGAAAGACGGCATCGGCGAAAAGTAAAACCGGCGGCAAATCAATGCCGCCGGTTCTTATAAACTGCAATTTATATCTATATCATTTTTTACAGGGTAATGCTGGGTATTTATCCAAAAGATGCCACTGCTTGTTCTTCATTGTCATAATATATGCTGGCAACTGTGCATCTCCAGTTTTTTCAAAACAAACGTTTCCTTGGACCAAATCAAAGCTTGTTTTTAATAGAGCATCACGGATAGCCGTACGCTCTGCTTTTACTTTTTTAGGATTACCCGTAACTTTAGCGACTTCCATCGCCTTTTTGAAAACATAAACTATATCGTAAGCTGAAGCGTCAACATGATGCGGCCATAGCTTTTTAATTCCCTGTTTGGCAGCAGCAGCTACAAATTTCCTAGAAAAATTACGGGTGCGATCATTAAGATTATAGTAATAAGATGCAGCAAATACCGCGCCATCACCATCAGCGCCCATTCCATGAACAATTTCCGGGTCAGCCCAAATTTGAGCACCAATTATTGGAACATCAATTTTTTGACGTCGCATTTCCTTCAGAACCCTAATAGCGATCGGCGTAATACCTGCCAAACCAACATAGTCAATCTTTTTACCTTTCAGTTGAGAGACTTGCGGCGAAACATCGAAAGCTTTGGTAGCAAATCCAATTGGCCCGGTAATCTTGACCTTTTCCTTTGTTAGGATGGGCTTCATGATATACATACCAACAGCCTTTGAAACTACATCATCTGTGCCATACATAATTGCAACCGACTTTTTCAAAGCACCTCGCTTTTTCATGGTTTTTACAACACGCATGAATTGGAGATATTCACTCTCTGTTAATCGATAAGCATAGGAAAATTTATCGGCTAATTTTGGTGCTGAAGATGCGTTTGGTATTTGTACAATCTTCTCTCTCTCTCCAGCCGCAAAGGCTACCCGAGCTTCACTTGAGGAGAAAGGACCAATCACGCCCAGGGCGTTATCATCACGAGCAAATTTTCGTACTGCAACCACTGCTTGCTTAGGGTCACCAGCTGTGTCGAATTTTACAATCCGGAGCTTTTTACCGTTAACACCTCCGGCTGCGTTTATTTCTTCGACGGCAATATCTACCGCTACTTCTGTAGTTTTATTTATCGTTGAATACAGCCCCGTTTTTCCAAAACTCAAACCGAGAACAACTTCATCCGCCGCTTGACTTGGAGCCGAAAAAGCTAAACCAACCATAATAGCAACAGTGAATCCTAATTTACATGTCATAATATTTTCTCTCCCTTTTACTTCTATGAACCGTAAAGCAATGACGCCTCCCGTCAATGTGAACCAAGATAGGCCTCTCCTAAACGTTTGTCCTCTTGCAGAGATTTTGCTGTTCCTGACAATACAACATCCCCAAGCTCCAATACATAACCTCGATCGGCAGTTTGCAAAGCCATGTTAGTATTTTGTTCTATTAACAATATCGTAAGGCCATTCCGATTTAGATCTTCAATAAGTGCAAATAACTGTTTTACAAGAATAGGACTAAGTCCCAGAGAAGGTTCATCCAGCATCATTAAACGAGGTTTCGCGAGCATCGCGCGGCTAATAGCTAGCATTTGTTGTTCTCCTCCGGATAGAACCGATGCAGGCATTTCTCGTCGAGCCGCAAGATTAGGAAATCGCTCATAAATTGCTTCAATTTCCTCACTAACATCTTCTTTGCGGCAATAAGCACCCATTTGCAGGTTTTCATTAACAGTCAGACTGACAAATATCTGCCTGCCCTCTGGAACCATTACTAGCCCTGCGCTAACCCGCCGGGGCGCAGACCAACCACTAATGTCTACGCCATCAAATACGACCGTTCCGCTAGATTTCTCACTGCCTTGTATAGCTTTGAGTAAAGAACTTTTCCCAGCACCATTCGCCCCTAGCACCGTCACGATCTCTTTTTCATCCATGGTTAAATCAACTGATTTAACAGCATGATTTCGACCATAACGAACGTCGATTTTATTCACCTCAAGAAACATTCTCAACCTCTGGCGCCTGTTCCTCTGTGCCGAGGTAAGCTTCAAGTACAGCTGGATCCTGATGCACTGCTTCTGGTGTACCCTCAAATATTTTTCGCCCGAAGTTTAGAACGACAATATGATCACAAAGGTCCCGGACAAACTGCATATCATGTTCCACGACTAATATGGTAACACCCTGTTCAGATACTTTTTCCAATAAGGACTGTAACTTCCCGGTTTCTGATATATTGAGACCAGCAGCGGGTTCATCCAGAAGTAACAGCTTTGGGTCCGAGACCATCGCCCTAACAACCTCTATACGTTTCTGAATACCGTATGGAAGATTGGCAACCACCTCTCCGGGATAGGTTCCAATCCCGGCATTCTCCAGGGCTTCTTCAGCCAATTTTCTCCATTTATTTTGGGGAAACATTCCAAGAGGAAACAGCAAATTACCAAGACTACGCGCGCGCGCGTGCTGCCCTAACATGACATTTTCCACCGTGCTCAAGTGAGGCATTAGCCGTATATTCTGGAAACTACGCGACATTCCAACAGTTACACGATCTTCGGGTGGGACATTAGTTATATCTTCTCCATCAATTTTGATAATTCCGGAATCGATTGGATAGACGCCTGTCAGTAAATTAAAAATAGTCGTTTTTCCAGCACCATTTGGCCCTATAAGGGCTGTACGACTTCCTGATCTAACATTGAAAGAAACATCATCTATCACCTTTAATCCACCGAAGCTCTTATGCATTCCAGTAATCTCGAGAAGATCTTTACTCATCTACCATTCACCTCTTCATCAAGAGACCGGCGGCGGCTAAATAATCTTCCCCCAATTTTATCTTGAAGGGTTCTTGTCATAACCCCTTCTGGGCGGAATACCATCAAGAGTACGATAAAAACACCAAACAATATAAAACGGCCTTCAGCCAACCATTTTAAACCGGCCATTTCGGCGATCTGGCGTAGAGCTTCTGGCACAATTACAAAAAATGCTGCGCCTAATAGCGGGCCCCAGGCTGTCTGAGTTCCCCCCATCAAAACATAAAGAAGAATGTAAATACTTAACAGTACATTAAAGGTCTGTGCCTCAATATAATTATAATGATGGCCATAAAGTGAGCCTCCTAAACTCATCAGCATTGCACCAACGGT
>DEBE01000233.1 GCA_002348425.1 Alphaproteobacteria bacterium UBA2964
TGTAGTTTTTTTAATTCAACTAAATTTGCACGTGCTGGTCGTTTAGGTACACTCGACAATTTAGGGAAATTTTTATTAGCTATTCTATTTTTAAATTTTTTACCTGTATCATCGTTACCACCACCAACCCAATCTTTCGTCCCCTTATACCATTCAACGGGATTGGCCCAATCTGGCATTGAGGAGCAACCAATTAAGAGAAAAGAAACAGAGCATAATACAAAAATGCTTTTTCTTAAATTTCGAATAAAAATTTTATTTTTCGAATACATTATTTTGCCCTTCACCCCAGTCTTTGCACTTCATGAAAACCATAGCAGCAACCATTTATATTAGTAAGATAACGAATAGAAGACTCATCAACCAGAAATTTATAATATTTTGTTAGCCGGTACCAATAACAAGTATTCATTAAAACCTACAATCCGGTATCTTCAGGTAATTTTAACATTAAATTAAGGTTTTGAACGGCCTGTCCTGACGCACCCTTACCCAAATTATCTAATTGAGCGCAAAGCACAGCATGGTCACTTCTTTTACTTCCAAAAACAAATAACCGCATATGGTTGGTACCATTCAGTTCTTCAGGATCGAGTAAATCTAAACGTTGATTTTTCTCCATATCATTTGCAACAGAGACAAACCTTTTATCACTATAGTAATTAGTCAATACCTTTGATATTTCGTCTACACTCGGTTTCAAAGGTAGGTGCGATAAATAGAGTGGTATTTGAACGATCATGCCCTGATGAAACCTCCCAACACTTGGAACAAAGAGCGGTCTTATTTCTAGTCCACTGTGCATCATTATTTCGGGTACATGTTTATGTTCTAGACCAAACCCATACCCAAAAAACTGGCTGCTTATTGCTGCATCTGTTTTGTAATTTTCCATCCGCGATATAAGTGATTTTCCACCGCCGCTATAACCCGAAATCGCGTTTATAGTAATTGGATGATCATTGGGAACCATCCCATTCGAAATCAAGGGACGAAGTAAGGCAATTGCACCAGTAGAGTAACAGCCGGGATTACTCACCAAAGAGGAATTCGATATGACTTGACTCTGAGCCGAGTCAAGTTCCGGAAATCCATAAACCCAGTCTTCAGAAGTTCGATGAGCAGTGGAGGCATCTATTAATCGAACGGCGTTTCCTTTCAATAGGGTTATTGCCTCCATAGCGGCATCATCGGGCAAACACAAAATTGCAATATCCGATGCAAGTAGCGCTTCCTTCCGGGCAGATGGACTTTTCCGATCTTTGTCACCCAATTGAATTAAAGAAAGTTCAGAACGGCTTCGGATTTTTGTTTTAATTTGAAGACCGGTGGTTCCTTCTTCGCCATCAATAAATATCTGATAATTCATGGGGCTTTAACCTGTTCCAAAAAAATGAAAAGCATTAACAAAATTTTGATTCTTAATTAACTTTTCATCTCGGACATTAAGATAGCTACTTAGATAAAAAAGTCTCGTATGATCCGGACAATAGGTAAAATTGGTTACAAAAAAAACAAAGCCTGATTAGAGTTGATAGTGAGGATAAATAATCTGTTACACAAGTAAGTACCCTAAAAGTCCTTTTAATCATTTATAAACAAAAAATATTATTTATTAAAATAAATTTTCGATGACTCTTTTTTTGCAACGAAATGAATTAATAAACTGAAAATCAGAAAAAACGACCAGACTGCCCATTCCGACTTATCTAGGTTTTTATTAACTATTAAAATGAAGGATATGAACACTAAATTTTTAAGGAAAACCGATAAAAATATTATTGGCAGTATTGGTTTCCCTCCCAAAATTACATGCTTCCCAATAAAGTAAGCTAGAGTTAAAAATGCGGCCAGCCTAACAGACTGCCACCTATGATAAGGAACTTCTAGGTTAGGTGCATATCCCACCGGGAAAGTTATTGTAATTTCAAATACTGATAGGATTGTAGCTAACAGAAGCCAAAACCCGAGAAGGTATAATATAAAGTTTGTGGTAGTTCTAATCATGGTCCACACTCCAGTTTATAAACATTCTCTATGGGTTTTTTAGTTATATTTTTCAAACCCTCTGAATATTACACAATTTTTTTAGGGAAATATAAACAGTTAACCGTGCCCAATAACGCAATTCTGTTATGCAAAATTTGCATAGCTCAGGATTCGGCTCTAAGGATTTTTTAACTGTGCTAACTAAGCCCTAAAAGAGTATGAACATTATGGAAAAGGCTTAATAAACCAAATTAAGTTAGCGCTTAGTAAACTTATATCTCTAAGGCTCTAATTATATCAGTATGTTGCAGACGTTGAAAAAATATGTGCATCAAACGTGCGTTCATAAAAAAAGCATTTCGCTTTAGATAAGTGCTTAATTTTATTGCATAAATTGTAACTAGGTATACTTGATATTTTATCGCTTTGAAAACTGAAAGCTTCGACGCGCCTTGGGTTTACCATATTTTTTACGTTCAACTGTACGCGAATCTCTTGTAAGAAACCCACTTTTCTTCAGGGGACCCCTTAAATCAGGTTCCTGTAAGGTCAAAGCCTTGGAAATGCCATGCCTCACTGCTCCTGCCTGCCCTGATAGACCGCCACCCTTTACGGTACAAAACACATCAAACTGGTCTTTTCTATCTATCACCTCAAATGGCTGACGAATAATCATCTGCAGGGTCGGACGACTAAAATATATATTACTCTCTTTACCATTGACAGTTATCATGCCTTTTCCCGGTTTAATCCATACTCTTGCAACAGCATCTTTTCGTTTTCCTGTTGCGTAGGAGCGACCCTGATCATCCACTTTTCGTTCGTAAACAACTGCAACAATACCCTCCGGTGAGCCAATCGTTACGGCTGTTTCTTCTGGCATTACATCTGCAAGCGTTGCTCCGCTATCATCAGCCATTATTAGACACTCCTTTTATTCTTGGGATTCATTGCGGCGACATCCAAATTTTCCGGTGACTGAGCTTCATGAGGATGATTGGAACCGGCGTATATCTTCAACTTTTTAATTTGCTTGCGCCCCATGACGGTTTTTGGCAGCATCCGCTCTACTGCTTTTGATATGACTTTCTCCGGTTGACTCCCATCGAGCCACTTATCCGCAGTCCGGCTTTTGATTCCGCCTGGGTACCCAGTATGCCAATAATAAGTTTTCTCGGACCTCTTCTTCCCAGTTAATAATATTTTTTCTGCATTAATAATTACAATAAAATCGCCGCAATCGATATTTGGAGTATACATGGGTTTATGTTTGCCCATAAGTCGATTAGCAACTAATGCCGCTAAACGACCCAGTACAACGCCTTGTGCGTCTATAACAAACCATTTTGGATCAACATCGGTCGGTTTGGCCGAATAAGTTTTCATTGACTGCAACATGGCACTTAGTCCTACATTAACTGGTGTTAGTTCAACTTCAAAGAAGGCGGAGTATGCCTAATTAAGTTTGGATGTCAAATACAAATAATGTAATAAATTCAATAAATTAGTAGTATGGTATTATTATACCATAAGCTTTCAGCGGAAAGTTGATTGGAGCCATTTCTCAGAGTACCATCCGTTTGAGAAACGGGAGAAATAAATGACGCCGGTAATTGCGCCTACAATTGATATCAGTCCTTTTTTTAATGGGAGGATTACTGAGAAACAGCATGTAGCCAAAAAACTCGATCAGGCATGCCGAGAAACAGGGTTTTTTGCAATCACGGGGCATGGAGTCAATGAAGATATTTTGCAGAAAACTAGAAAAGAAGTTGTAAATTTTTTCTCATTACCGATCGATGAAAAACTAAAAGTCGAACGACCACCGGAAAAGGTTAGCCGAGGATATAATAGGTTCAAGGATCGCTCGCTATCATATTCTTTGGGAAAACCCGCTCCTCCGGACCTTCAGGAGGCATTTGCCTTTGGACCTGATGAATTTACCGGAAAGGATTGGAACAAAAGCGACCCGAGCACCGCGATGATGGCGCCTAATCGTTGGCCAGATAAGCCATCAGGGTTCAAGAAATCCATAATAGAATACGATACAGCCATGCGTTGGTTGGGTGAAAGAATGCTAGACATAATTTCTATGTCTTTAGATGTGGACAGAGAGTATTTCATAGACAAATTTGATCACCAATCGAGTGTTGGGAGAGTTATCCGATATCCGGCTATCCAAAGATCAATCGAGGAAGGTCAACTGAGAGCCGGCGAGCATACAGATTATGGAACTATAACATTTCTAAGAGGGGACCCAGTCCCGGGGGGAACAGAGGTGAGAACACCCGATGGCAAATGGGTCGAGGTAAGATGCCCGGAGGGCGGTTTTGTATGTAACATTGGTGATGCACTATCCAGATGGACAAATGGGCTTTGGAAATCTACTCTCCACCGAGTAGGAAATCCGCCTCGCGGCACGGATAATATTGACAGGATCTCCCTAGTTTACTTTCACAGCCCTAATCACGATGCCATTATTGAGTGTGTCCCAAGTTGCATTGGTGACGGTCCCAAATTTGAACCTGTTACTTTTGCCCAACATTACTTGGACAAAGTAATGAAAGCAGCGCATGCACGTTTAAATGCTTCGTCGGTGGATGCAAGCAAACAAAAAAAGAATTGAACCGATTAAGAAATCTAAAATTGTACAGCTCAACATTTAAGGAGCAATTAGTGATAAAAATTTATGGTCTAAAAAATTGTGACACTTGCAGGAAAGCCATGAAATGGATGGAAAATGAAAAGATTGAGTATCTATTCCATGATGTGCGCAAGGACAAGCTTAGCAGTGACACTATAATTAATTGGATTGAAAATGTTGGCACCGAACAACTCCCCAACAGAAGAAGTACTACCTGGCGAAACCTTTCAGAAAACGAAAAAGACCTGTTAGTTTCAGGTGGAGAAGTTGATTTATTAATCAAATACCCCGCTCTGATAAAGAGACCGGTTTTTGTATTGGAAAACGATATTCTGGTTGGATTTAAGGAAGATACCCAAAATATTCTGAAAAATTTCAGGACGGCCGTTTAGAATTTTGTGATATAGTTATGGAATTCTCTATGGAATTGGCCTTGGATGGTAAAAAAAGTGCAAAAATTATTACAATAAATGCTAGGGCTATTAAAAACCCGTAAAAGAACAAAAACCCTGATGCCCGTTCAAAAATTTCGCCCACCGCTAATACTGCAAATGAACCGCCGCCAAGTGCCATAACAAATTTTGCACTAAATACCCTAGCCCGAAAATTTTCCGGACAAAACCGGACTATTATACAGTTTTCTGCTGGCAAACAACCAGTAATCACGATCATCATGACCGCTGCCACAATTACCAAACTCAAACCATCTAGTTGAGAGGCCACTGTTGCGAGTGGAACCATTAAAATAAACATACCAATATAGACGGCTTTTGGTGAATATTTTGAAGCAAGACTACCTCCAAGAATTTGCCCCAAAGCTCCAAAAAGAATAACGAGCGTGACTAGGGCGGAGCTAAGTGTTAGTCCGCCCTTACTATCCAGGGTAAAAATTTCTACTACTCCTTTCATGGTATCGTTAAAAATCTTTGGCAACCCGGACGTGTAAGCTTGCGTTATTAAACCAACTGATAGTGCAGTGATTGCCATCAAACCTAAGGCAAAGAAAATGGTCCAACTTTTAATATTTTTTTCTGACTCACCTATAATCTCATTAGCGATTTCTCTAGCAGGTTCGTGAGTTTGTAAGACAAAAAATATCCCTAAGAGAAAACATGCCGCCCCAGGTATGAAAAAGGCAAATCGCCAACCAAACAACTGTGTTAAACCCGCAGCAATAAAAGCAGCAGCAGCGAGGCCTACTGTTCCAAACGCCCCATTAAAACCGAGGTCCTTTGCTCTATCGACGGCGTTCTGGACTACAAAAGTGGTTCCAACGGGGTGATAGATTGCGGCAAATATTCCTGTAATAGCCAACCCGACTGAAATTTGCGTTGGATTGTCAGCAAACCCAGTCAAGAATGTCGCGGCTCCAGTGCCAAACAGATAAACAGCCAACATACCCCTGCTACTCCAACAGTCACCTAGCCAACCGGCTGGCAAGGCTGCAAGCCCATACAGCAACGACGCCATAAAAAACAACTTAAACAATTCTCCGTATGACACTCCCCACACGTCTACGAGCGTCAAGGCAACAGTAGGGTAAATAAGCATTATAACATGATTAAGAAAGTGACTAATATTCACAAACAAAAGAGCGCGATTTGGCTGTTGTTTTGTTTTAACGGGCATGAGTATACAAAAACGTTATACGACCCTCATCCGAAGTTGTAAATTCATGATGGATTCTGATTTTTAAAAATTTCATAAAATACAGTCCAACTTATTATTTTCTTTCGATAACTTGCTGGCCTATCCAATCAAGAAATTCATGATTTCCACCTTCAACTGGTATGGAGACAATACACGGACATTCATAAGAATGAATTTGTTTCACTTTTTCACAAAGGTCGTCTACTAATAATTGGTGAGTTTTCGCAATAATGACAAACTCCGAACTTTTCTCGATTTTCCCTTGCCATCGATATATTGAAGTCATTTCATCAAAAATGTTTACACAGGCAGCCAACTTCTGCTGAACCAAGAGCTCTCCAATCGAATTAGCTTCTCCTTTTGAGGATGCTGTTATGTAAACAAAATAAAGACTATCTTTCGTCATTATATTTTTCCAAACTAAGAACAGGGTCTAATAACTGGAATTGATTTAGAAGCCATAATAGTTTAACACTTACCTTTGTTCTGAAAAGGTAGTTAGGCGATCCGGGGGGAGTGACCTATTTCTATCGGGGGAAGATCATGACTGAATCAGCGTTTAGGCGCCCCGGGTTCAGACCGGGAGTGTTTGCGAAGCCGTCCGACGTGCAAAGTCGTTGGCTCAAGCGTGGCTTAGCCCAACCTGACGGTAGGCTTCCACTTTTTGATGACAATGGACAACGAGTTTCAAATCGTACAGTGGACAGCTGCGTAGGACTAGGCTGGGCAGAGCCATGGTTTGAAAGTCCTCTAAAAAAGAATTGGACAGTTTGTAAACTTACCCACCTAGGACGCGTTGTTGCAGAAGAATAAAATTTCCTCATAAAGGAGGTAATGTTGTTTTTCTAGACAAGACTGCCGTAATAATAGTCATTATGATTCCTGCAGCCCCTACGAGGAAAAAGGCCGCTTCCAATCCCCAAATGTGTGCAGCGGACCCCATCACAATGGGAATGATGACATTTGATGCTTGGTTACATGTAGTTCTAAGGCCCATTGCTCTGCCCTGAACAGTTGGCCCGACGGTTCTTGCAATCAATGACACAATGATCACTACACTTATGGCCATAACCGCCCCGCGCAAACTAGAAGCAATAAATAGGGGAAAAAATTGAGTGAATAAAGGAACCACCGCTATTGTAATGATCGAAATCACTATGCACCAAATTAACAATCGAAATTCATTAAAACGCCTAACAAGTGGTCCACTGCCTAAGGCGGCTATTCCCATTAAACCTGTAGCAGAAACAAGCAATCCAATCAGGGTTCCAGACATCCCGATTCCTTCTAAATACACAGCGTAAAACGCATTCTGCATGCCACTACCAAACTGTCTGATAATTGTCATTGCTAAAACAACCGCGATCAGCGGGATGGAGAAAAGTTTAAAAGCTTCAACATAATCAACTAAGCGTGGTACGGCGACTTTTAGCGCTGAAACCTTATATTCAGAGCGCTTGGAAACAGCGTCTATTGGCAAACCTAGTACGCTATATAACAAACCTGCGCCCCATAGGCTCAAAGCACAAAACCCGCCCCAAGGTCCAAGAATATCCCAAGACGCACCTGCGATAGGCGGACCGCAGAATGTTCCGAGACGGGTCGCAAAAACAAGTCTTCCAGTATAAGTGGGATTGCCACGCAAAACCTGCCCGGTAAGCGTCTGAGCCCCTACCCAACTCATAGAGTCTGCAATGCCACTTACAAGTTGCAGAAGGATAATCACGGGCATCCAGGGTGCAACAGGATAAACAAACGGTAAGATGAGCATTAAAAGTGCGAAAAATATTAAGACTCGGCGTGTTCCCACCCGGTCCATCATTGCTCCACCGTGGATTGCAAATAACAATGGGCCGACATAACGTACACCAAAAACAAGCCCAATGATAAATAAAGGGGCTCCCAGCTCAACAAGCCATAATTGCATAACAACTAGTACTAAGTCTGGTATACTGTTGCTGAACAATGCCACCCCATAAACGGGCATCTGAACCTTAATGGGCAATGATTTTTCAAACTTTTCGTTCATATTGATTTATTTGAGAAGCCTAATAACAATTTTAAATTTAAATGATTTTTAATTGACACTAGACGAAAAGACCATCGCGGTCCAAGGTTCAAAAGTGCCTTTTATTTTTAAAACTGCTTCCCCCGATTTTCTGTGGCTTCGACTTTCAATAGCCGGAGGGGCCACGCTACTCGTTGGGATGGGCTTAGGACGATTTTCATATTCACCACTGATACCTCAACTGATCGAAATTGGTCAATTAACGGAATGGCAAGCCGGCGTAATTGCAGCCTCTAATTTTTTAGGTTACCTAGTTGGCGCTCTGGTTGCCCCAACTATGCGAAGACATTCAGGTGAAACAAGGACAATGCGCGCATGTTTGATCCTTGGTCTTGTAGCACTATTTGCTTGCGCGGTACCGTGGGGTTTCTATTGGCTTTTTTTATGGAGAGGCTTACTGGGCGCCGTCGTGGGCGTTATGATGATTTACTGCCTGTCCATTGCTACAAGACATGCACCATCAGACAGGTTGGGTGCTGCAACCGGGATCGTTTATACTGGAGTGGGAATTGGAATTTTATTATCAGGTTCTTTAATTCCTTGGCTGTTGAGCTATAGCCTGACTATCACTTGGTTAGGAATTGGCGTTATAGGATTAACATCATGTATAGTTGCAGACTGGGGCTGGCGAGGGCTAACACCCAAAGAGAGCTCAAATAAAGAAAAACCACACCCAAAAATTATTTGGGAATATACAGTAGTTGCGCTGATTGCCGTGCGAGTTCTTTTTTCAATCGGGCTAATACCTCACACCATTTATTGGATAGATTACATTGTGAGAGGACTTGGAAATGAAATCGATTTTGGAGGTCTGCACTGGTGTCTCTTTGGACTAGGAGCCATAGGAGGAACTTACCTTTGGGGTCGTCTCGCCGATAAAATTGGATTTTATCGTGGTTTGGTTATCACCTTTATTATAATTTCATCTGGGGTTGCTATTCCGGTAATAAATTCCGCCAATTGGGCCTTAATTATATCTTCTTTGGTTGTTGGAACCCAACCCGGCCTAACAGCAATCATGTCCGGAAGAGTTCATCAATTAATGGGTCCAGAAAATATGGCCCCGGTATGGCGAATGTCAGCACTAATTTCTACAATAATACAAGCAGTTGCAGCGTACGGTTACGTTACCTTATTTGAGTATACTGATAATTATGTGCCGATTTTTTTAGTTGGAAGCGCGTGCTTTGCTATGGGAGCAATAATAGCGATTACATTGAAAGGGAGAAAAAATTCTAAGAAAGTTTAATAACCATTGTTTTTGTATTAAAGAATACTTTTAATATTTTTTAAATACTATTTTATTTTTTTCAAAGACCTCATACATTTTTTAATATAAATTATGGTCCCTAAGAAGCGGTTTTTAATCACAAACTCTAAATGCAAACATAACCCCTTTTATTAAAATTTTCCTAAACGCATATACCACTCAAACACTAAAATAACTTAAGGTAAATATGAAAAAAGTCGCGCTAATCGGATATGGAGCAATTGCTAAAATTGCCATACAAAAAATATATGAACATGACAAAAGGAATGAAATAAAAATTGTCGGAGTTCTTGTCCGCAAAAATCGACTCAAAGAATCAAAGAAAGCGCTTAAACAAACAATTCCTGTTGTTACCAAAATTGAAGAGCTTATAAAGCTGTCACCAAATGTAATCGCTGAGTGTGCCGGTCAAGACGCTGTATCAGAATATGGAGCAGCAGTACTCGCATCAGGAATAAATTTTATAATTATTTCGACCGGAGCATTAGCTGATAATAGACTTAGAAACGAATTGAGTTCTATTTGTAAAAAAAACGGTGCACACATGCTTATTCCATCAGGCGCAATTGCAGGTCTGGATGGGCTGGAATCACTACGAATTGGCGGCTTAACCTCTGTTAGATATACTTCTACAAAGCCTCCTCTTGCCTGGAAGGGTACACCAGCCGATAGCGATTTTGACCTGACTAAAATAAACAAGAAAACTATTTTATATACTGGACCGGCACGTGAAGCCGCTCAGATTTTTCCAAAAAATGCAAATCTTGCCGCCACTGTGGCATTGGCAGGCCTTGGAATGGAAAAAACACAGATTGAACTAGTGGCTGACCCTGAAGTTGCACCAAATAACGTCGGGGCCATTAGTGCTGAGGGGGCCTTTGGATCCCTAAAGGTTGAATGTCGTGGATTGCCAGCCCCAGATAATCCTAAAACCTCTGCCACGACTGCCTTATCCCTTGCCGAAGCAATTTTAAAAGATACACGAACTATTATTATTTAGAATTTATTAGGGCCTCTTAAATGAAAAAGCCTTTTGAAATGACGGCTTTGATTTTGTACGGACCCACCAGGCACCCAATTTAGGTCGTTTTTCCCAATCAGTAAGACTTGGCATCTTATTAGACTCAAACCTTTCAAAAAACGGAGCAACACTTATATCTGCAAGAGAGAAATTGGCACCACAAAGCCAATCACTCTCCTGCAATGTATCTTCCATCTTATCTAACACCTCTGCCACTCTGGCCTCCGCAAATTCCAGTTCTTCTTGGGAAACACCTTGAGCAAGACGTTTCTTGAGCAATAACCTTTTTTCCTCTGTCGCCTGACTATCTAATACCGCCTGCAGTTCTTCATCACCCATTCCCTCAAAACGTTTATACCGACCCTGCTTGATCCAAGAGACAGTATTAATATTTCGGTGAAGTACATGTTCTATTCTATCCATCCAAATATGCATTTGAGCTCTTAGATAAGGATTGGAGGGCCGCAAAGGTGGTTCAGGATAAATTTCATCAAGATATTCTATAATCACATTTGACTCATATAAGATCTTTCCATCATGAACTATGGTTGGAACAACACCATTAGGGTTAATTTCTAAATACACAGGGTCAAGGTTATCCCTTTTTGCTAAATCGAGATATTTACTTTCCCACTCGACATCTTTTTCGGCTAAAGTTATGCGGACACGTTTCGAACATGTAGACGTATCTCCATGGTACAAAGTTAACATCAATTTTATCCTTCAAAATTTTTGACACTCTGGAAATGAAAATCACGAACTAAAAAAGGTTTTTGAAATTTAATAATACGTAAAAAAATAATGTAGACTTAAAAAAAGAAACTGGCGTTTGATCAACACTATACAAAATTTTATGCGGCCATATGCCACTCGGCAACTCCGCACCCTATGAGCATATCTTGCATAGGCGCGTAGCCTATTAATTCAAAGCCCTGACTACCAGCAGCTGCATGCGCGATTGTCCAAGCTCGTAATTCAGCTCCTCCATTACCCGTCTTATCCAGCATCATCTCCAAATCCTTTGCTAGTTTATCGTCTGAAGCCGATTTGAATAGTTCTATGCAGGCCCTATCGAATGGTTCATCGACCCAGCCCATCGTGGTTTCACCAATTGAATGACTAAGACCTCCTGTACCCATCACGACGACACGCAAATCTTCTGGATATTTCTCGATGGCTGACCTCAGCATATGCCCCCAAGCCAAGCAACGTTGTGGCGTTGGAAATGGTTTTTCAACTAGATTCAGGTAAACCGGTATGATGGGTGGTATAGGATCAAGCCCTGCACACCAAATCGGAACACACATTCCATGGTCGAGCTTCAACCTTCGTGAGTAAGACGGGTCGAAGTTGTTACTCAGCGCATAATCGAGGATATACGTTCCTAACCCGACATGACCAGATAACGTCTTGTGAGGAAAAACTGGTTTCATAAAGGGTTCAGGAGGTCCCTCATGTTCTTCACCAATACCGACACAAAAAGCTGGGATATTATCAAGAAAAAAATTAACCCAGTGATCAGTAGAATGAATTACCAAAACATCTGGCTGCAACGCTGATAACCGGTCTCCTAATTCTTTATAATGTTTAGTCAGCCAATCCCTACTTTCAGATTTCATCGTATTCCAAGAACGGGCAATATTAGGGGCATGACCGGCTGCGAAACTACCAACAAGCTTAGCCATTTACCTCCTCCTTACGTGTATCAATAGAGGACAAAATCTCGATTGATTTTTGATCATCATACCCGCAGATCAATAAAAAAAACCTCATCAGATAAGGATTTGTTCGGGGATACAAGTATTCATAGTCATCGCTGAGAAGAGCTTGCCGTATCTCATGTGAAACGGGGTATTTATCAATAGTCGTCTCACGATGTTCAGACCACAAATTCTTGCCATCTGGACCCTGCAAATCGAAAAGCAATTTATTGAGCCAATAATCAGATTGCATTAGACATCCATCCATAGAAATGTTTTTGTCAATTAGCGACAGTGAATTTTATATTACAGCACATATATTAATTTCAAATGCCAATTTTAATCATCGTAAATAATGAAATACTTGACGTAATGGGAAACAAATAGAAATGGACTTAAAACTAGGATTTCTTTTGCCCACCCGTGAAAGAATAATGGTGGGAACTCATGAGACAACAGAGATACTTGAGTTAGCCGACTATGCAGAAAGTATCGGCCTCGATTCCGTTTGGATAGGTGACTCTTTGCTCGCAAAACCTAGACATGAGCCACTGTCTCTAATAGCCGCTATCGCTGGCCGAACAAAAAAAATTGAATTGGGTACAGGCGTTTTATTACCCATGTTAAGAAACCCCGTCGTTCTCGCTCATCAAGTGGCTACCATCGATCAAATTAGCGAGGGAAGAATAATACTTGGGATTGGTACAGCACGTGATGTACCGACAATTAGAAATGAATTTGAAGCTGCCGGTATACCATTTGAAAAACGAATAGGGACTATGCTCGAACAAGTAAAACTTTGCCGGGCACTTTGGAGCGGTGAAAAAGTGAATTGGAATGGTCGATGGAATGTGAAAGACGCCGAACTCGCGCCAAAACCATTTTCAAAAGGTGGGCCTCGTATATGGGGAGGTGGCGGTGTTCCTGCAGCTTTGAAGAGATCGGCTCGTTATTTTGACGGTTGGTTTCCTTCTGGCCCTGGCAATGGAGAGAATTGGCATAAAAGTTGGCAACAACTCAACGACTATGCAAAGGAGGCAGGACGGCAAAAGTCGGACATAATTGGAGCTGCATACGTTACTGTCGCAATCAATAACAATGTACCCGATGCCGAAAAGGAACTCGATGAGTATCTAGCCAACTACTATCTCCGTCCGGCCGAACTGGTTCGAAATGAACAATATAGCTTTGCTGGAGATAAGGCTATGGTAACCGCATGGCTCAATGAATTTATTGAGGCAGGCGCAAGCCACCTGTGTATAAGATTTACCGGTGACAACAATAAGTCACTCATGGATGAATTAGCTGGTATGCGAGAACAATTTTAAGCCTTTCATTAAAGCTTAAATTGAGCAGAAACCTAAGGTATAAACATATAGGTCAAGCGCGTGTAAGTTTAAATTTTTTCCCAAATCAAAGAAGCCTTGCTGCCAGGTCCTCCCATTACTGGAGGTGAAGCCGTTAGGATTAAATTGTCTCCCTCAAAAGACACATCACGGACTGTGGTTGTTCCCTCCAATTTCGAATGAGCAGAGAGCTCAATATGATGAAAAACCTGAGTACCCTTAAGTTCAAATTCACCAAAATAACTAAAATAATCCCCATTTGCCTGACGCGTTGCCGTCGCCATATGACCATCCAAGGTATACTCCATGCGACCTCCTGTGGGTGCGTCTTCTTCTCGACCAGGATTTCCATCGGAATCCATAAAACGGAAACCCACCAAACGCCATGTGCCAATCATTTTTTTAATCATATTTAATTTCTCTCAAATTGTTATTTCCGAAAAATTACAGTTATGCGGTTATGGCTCCTGCCATTCGATCAGTGGGTTTGTCATTCATAAAGAGCTGAGCCATTCCAGCAGTAACACCAATGATAACTCCAATTTGCCAAGCTAGGTTATAGTTTCCAAATGCATCAAACAAAAGGCCTGCGCCCCAAGCCCCTATAAAGGATCCGGCTTGATGGCAAAAAAAGGCAATACCAGTCAGGGTCGCCATATTTTTTAACCCAAAAATTTGTCCAACCAAACCCGTTACTAAAGGTGCAACCCCTAGCCATAAAAGTCCCATCACAGCTGCAAAAACCAGAGTAGTCGTCGGCGTTGCCGGTAACAAAAAATAAACAACAATAAACGCGGAACGCAATATATAGACACCGCCTAGCAAGTAATGCTTTGGATATTTACCTCCTAACCAACCAAGGATATAACAGCCAATCGCATTAAACCCACCGATAACAGCCAAAGCTTGGGCTCCTAGTGTAGAAGACTGGCCACAAATTTCTAAATAAGCAGGTAGATGGGCTGCTATAAATATTAGTTGGAGACCACAGACAAAGTACGCGATCGACATTGTCACATACCCCTTGTGTCCCCACGCCTCAATCAATACCTCCTTTACAGACATTTGTGATCCACCATTAGTTGATGGAGAGTTAACCTCCACACTTACATCGTCCCCACAACCAGTATAAAAAGCTGCGGGTATCATTACTGCACACAGTGCGATAAACCCTACCATGGCAATTACCCAGCTATTACTATCTATAAGTCCCTGCGCGAGCGGGGCCGCTATAAATGTTCCAATAGACCCTGCAGCCGATATTGTTCCAAGTGCGACACTGCGTTTAACAACGGACACGGCTCGTGCGGACGCGGCCAGAGCAAGGCTAAGACCGGTGCATGCCAATGCCAAACCGATCATGAAACCAAGCCCAATCCAAAGGGCGATGGGTCCTTCTGCAATCATGGTCACGCCAAGCCCAGCCGCATAGAGGAATGAGCCTCCTATAGTCATCACCCGGCAGCCAAACCGATCTGCAAAGGCTCCAATCAGCGGTTGAGTAAGACCCCAAGTAAAATTTTGAATAGCAATTGCAAGAGTAAAATCTGCGACAGAAATTCCAAGATCTTGGGTCACCGGTGCAACGAAAAGGCCGAAGCTCTGACGCATGCCCATACTCATCGTCAGCATTACACTTGCTCCAGTAAGCACTGAAATTGTCTGGGTACTGCTGTAGCCCGGAGCTTGATAAGGTTTTGACATTACAAAAGATACATCTAAAAGATTGACCGATATGCTTGAAACGACTTAATCAATGAGAGTGGCCTAAACAACATTAACCATATTCAATAAAAATTGATGGATACCAGAGGATACCAATTAATTCCCCAAACATAAAATATAGTATTAAACCCGCAATCACTGCATAAGACAAAGCAAATAGCCATGTAGTTTTTCCCCTAATTATTAAATACCCAAGGATGAAAAGAGGAATTGCTATGGCCTGACCAAATAGAACCGTTACTCCTGCAATGCAAACAAGACTTACCAATAGCATACTAGCACTTGGTAGTTCTTTAAGGACTAGTGAATTAGACAACAATGTCCGAAGGCCATTTTGGGAAGTGTTCAATACATTTTTTAAGCCTAAACCATCTCTAAATAATGCGAGTAGGCCGAGGACAACAGCGGGCACACACACGACAATTGGAAATTGTCCTGTGGCCCTGTCCCAACCCAATGATTGTAAGCCTGCCATAAAAAATACACACACCATCAAAAAAATAAAAACAAAACCCGCTAATTGGTCTTCATTTTGGGTCTCCTGAATTTTGACTGTTGACCCCTCTTTATTGTGGCGCCTGCCCCTAACCGCCGTTATTACGATTGTTACAATGGCCAAAATCAAGATAACCAAACATATAGGTCTAAATATCCATGAAATCGGACCATAAGCCTGGTAAGTCACAAATAAAGCGCTCTCCATAATTGGGCCAAGAACGAAACCCAGTATAAGAGGGGGTCTCGGTATGCCGCCCTGTTTCATCCAATACCCAATTACTCCGAAAACTAACATCGACCACCAATCGGAAAGCGTGTTGGAGCTCATCCACGCTCCCATCATTACAAATAAAACAACAGCAGGTACAATTAAATGGCTTGGCAAAAATGTAATTTTTGCAATTTGTTTAGCCCAAATTAGAAGTAGAACAGCACCCAGAACGTTTGCTATGGCCAGCGTCCAAATCATGGAAAAGGTCAAATCAAGTTTTGTAGTCAACATTTGCATACCAGGCATAAAGCCCTGAATGACAAATGCGCCCAGAAGAATAGCCATGGCTGGGCTACCCGGAATTCCAAATGCCACCGTTGGCATTAAGGCCCCGCCTTTCATGGCATTATTAGCAGATTCAGGAGCAATAACGCCTCTAATGTCACCTTTCCCAAATTGAGATTTATCTTTGGCACTCTGGACAGCATGTCCATAAGCAATCCAGTCGACGATTACCCCGCCCAAGCCCGGCAGCATTCCAATGTAAATACCAATTGCTGACGATCGAAGAAATAGCCACCAATTTCTGAACGCATCACAAATACCTTGTTTCATTCCGCCACTAACAGAATTTCTAGGTACTCTGGAGATAGAAGTATTACGAACTGCAAGCTCAATAACTTCCGGAACTGCAAATAGACCGAGTACCATTGGAACAATCGGTATTCCTTCCAACAAATAGGTCGCCCCCAACCAGTACCTTGGAACACCTCCAGTCAACGAATACCCCACCATCGAGATCAATAAACCAATCAAAGCTGCAAATAATCCCTTCACCATATTGCCGCCCGATAAAGACCCGATCATAGTGAGTCCTAGAACACCCAGAGCAAAAAATTCTGGTTTAGCGAAAGAAAAAATAAGGGGCTTTACGATTGGAATAGACACCGCCAGTGCCACCGCGCCGAGAACACCTCCAAGTGCTGAAACTGTGAAAGCCGCACCAAAAGCTCTGTCAGCTTCGCCCTTCATTGCCAAAGGATATCCATCGAGAATTGTTGCCTGAGAAGCAGCTGTACCGGGAACTCCCAAAAGAACTGAAGCTAAAGTGTCGCTGGTAGTAGTAACAGCAAACATGCCGAGCAAAAAGGCAAAAGCTGGGACTGGATCCATTAGGAAAGTAAAAGGTAGTAAAATCGCGAGGCCAACTAGGCCTGATAAACCAGGTATGGCTCCAAAATATAAGCCTATTAGAACGCCAAGGAAAAGATAGCCGATAGCCGGCCATTGCACCACCAACCAAAGGCCATCCAAAACTGCATCCAACAATTTATTACCCCCTTAATAAAAGAGACCGCGCCAAGGGTCTAACCTGACGCGGTCGAATTGAAAGGATGTTTGGTTACTTACCTCCGGATTTTACATATTGTCTCAAGAATGATACCATTTTTGGATCAACATTTCTTAAAGTAGCATTGATTATCGCTTCACCTTTTTTACCCACAATTACAGCCGGTTTTGCTTTAATGGCCTTTTTATAAGCTGCCAAAAATTCTTTATCCTTCGTTACAGCTGAAAACGCAGTACGTAGAGCCTTCAATGCTGCTTTAGGTGCCTTTGGTGGAAGAAATACCATACGAAAAAGTTGTGAATTTAAGGTATTTAGAAACTTGAGTGTTTTCCATTTCATACCGCTTGGCATCGCATTTTTACCGTTTTTCATTTTATAGACTTCCAACCAAGTCGGCAGATTTGGCAAATTAGGACTTCTTAAATAACGCCCATCAACGGTAGGTGTTTCATACTGGTACAATACTTTTACTAGGCCGGGTTTCTCCATTGTCGGTTCGACTACTCTTCGATAACCCGGAATAGAAGTTGTATGATATTGAACCTCGTTCTGATGAATGGCGGCGAATATTGGTGTAAAACCTCTATAACCTGTAACCGTTTTATAATTTTCTGGACCTATTAACAGATCAAGGGACAACCGACCCTTTAAATCGTGAGTAGAAGTTGTCCTGAGCCCGCCAAATTTAAATCCTCTTGCCTTCTTGAAAAAATCCTGAGGACTATTGATGCCACCTGGAGCTGCGTCCTTTCGAATATAGCAGATTACGGGAGGAGCAGCCGCAGCAACAAACTGAAGATCCGGGTAATCAACTCGTAACCCTGGGTCTTTCAA
>DEBE01000100.1 GCA_002348425.1 Alphaproteobacteria bacterium UBA2964
AGCAGGGATCCAAGAAGGAGCCGGCCTCACTCAAGCTGAATATCGTTCGGCACTCGCACGCAGAGTTTACTGGCGTGAGATGCACGACGGAATTGCTCGACGATGTGATGCCATGATTACCCTATCTTCACCGGGACCCGGACCAATAGGGAAAGATCAGGGTAGTGCAGTTTTTAATGAGGCATCATCCATCATCGGTATGCCGGCCATGTCTCTTCCCGTACTAACGGTGGAGGACATGCCCCTCGGTATGCAAATAATGGGCCGAGTTCATTGTGATGAGGCCCTCACCGCTGTGGGCAGCTGGATCAGCAAAAATTTACTTCAATAGAATTTTTTAAGTCACATTATGGAGAACGCATCATTGGCAAAGTATAGACTGGGTGTCGATATAGGAGGTACACACACCGATTTAGTGCTTTCTAATTTGAATACTAGAGAAATTCTGATCGAAAAAGTACAATCGACACCTGAAAACCCCTCACTTGCTGTTCTCGAGGGCATCCAACGTTTTTTAGATAATGGTATTGAAGCTGATGCGATAGATTTTTTCAGCCACGGTACAACAGTAACGACCAATACCCTTCTGGAAATGAAAGGTGCTACTTTAGGGATGCTCATAACTAAGGGGTTTAGGGCAATTCAGATAGTGCAAAGCCAAGCCAGAGAGAGTAACCAGTTCGAATTAAAATTTAAACGACCGACGCCTTTGGTGTCTCAAAAAATGACTAGAGAGATAGGAGGAAGGATTGACGAATCTGGAACTGAAATTGAAGAATTGGACAAAAATGAAATTCGGAATGCTGTCCAACATCTGAGGTTGAAGGGTGCAACCTCTATTGCTGTATGTTACATGTTTTCTTTTTTGAATCCGGAGCATGAAAAATGCACGGCGGAGATTATAAGGCAAGAATTTCCCGAAGCATACGTCTCCCTATCCTCGGAAGTACTCCCACGCATAAGAGAATGGCCACGAATGTCGACGACAATGCTCAATGCCTATCTTGAACCATGCCTTACCCGATACTCTAGAGATCTTGATCTAGGTATTAAAAAGCTAGGAATTACAACTCCAAAATGTTTTCTAATGCAATCAAATGGTGGCGTAATGCCTCTAGATCAGACTGGGGTTGGGGGTCGCACAGTTCAAACGTTGTTATCCGGACCCGCTGCAGGAGTGCAAGCAACAAGCCATTTGCTGGGGGAACAACAGGGCTGGAAGCATGTCGTGACCATGGATATGGGGGGTACTAGTTGCGATATTGCCTTTATTCAGGATAGCAAACCCATAGAGATGACCGAGGGAATGATTGCCGAGCGGAGGCTAGATGTTCCCGCATTCGATATAAGCACTATATCAGCGGGGGGCGGCACCATTGCCCGATTAACCTCAGCTAACTTTATGAGTGTTGGGCCAGATAGTGCGGGTGCCGATCCTGGTCCGGTTTGTTATGGAAAGGGTGGCGAACACCCGACCGTTACGGATGCTGACCTTATCTGTGGCTTCCTAAACCCTAGCTTTTTACTTGGTGGAAATACTGATTTGGATAAGAAACGCGCCAAACGTGCTATCAGAAAAACTTTTTCTGATCCCATGGGGCTCTCAGTTGAAGAAGCAGCAGCAGGTATTGTAAGACTAATTAATGCTCGCATGGCAGATGAGATACGTGTTCAGGCTGCTAAAAAAGTGATTGATCTCACTACCCTCACTCTCGTACCGTTTGGCGGCGCAGGGCCGGTGCATGCCGCTATGGTTGCAGAAGAACTCCATATTCCACGTATACTTATTCCACCAAACCCAGGTGCTTTCTCTGCCCTTGGCCTCTTATGCAGTGATGTAGTTCATGACTATATTCGCTCAGATATTAATATACTTTCTAAGCTAGACCCGGCTCGTGCTGAATATTTTTTTGAGGAACTTGAAAACCAAGCGATCAATGATCTGAAAAATGAGGGCCTATCCGCTCAACCATATAAATTTATCCGTGACATAGATTTGCGTTATGCCGGACAAGGGTATGAAATTAAGACAACTTTAAAAGGACTGTACAATACTTCCATTACCCAAGAAGTAATAGCGAAAGTCGAAGACAGATTTCATACACTTCATCACAATCTCCACGGGCACTCTGCTAGAGATCAAGAAATTGAGGTTGTCAGCTATCGGGTAAGAGTGCAGGTACCTGTTACTAAACAAAAACCTATATACGAGGTTTTAAGAGATGGAATTTCGACACCAGAAAATACTCGGTCAGTGACATTCAATGGCCGAGAATTTTATACCGCTCCTGTTTATAATCGGGCTCAACTTAAATCCTCGATTATTAAAGGTCCCGCAATTATTGAACAGTTCGATTCAACTACGGTCTTACCTCAAGGGTGGAAGGCGAAAACAGATGACTTTGGGAATATTATAGGAGAAAGGCAAAATTAATATGGCTGCTGACCCGATTACCGTAGAACTTCTCCGTAATAGAATAACCAGTTTAATGGAGGAAATGGATTATCATTTCTATCGATCCGGCTACTCCAC
>DEBE01000144.1 GCA_002348425.1 Alphaproteobacteria bacterium UBA2964
TGCCCGGCTATTTTTTTTCCCTTTTCGATTAAGGTCTCTGATGCCTTTACAATAACCGTCCCCGCCATTCGCATTGAACGCCCGGAATGGGAACCACCCCCTACCTTGACGACGTCAGTATCGCCCACTATCACATTGACTTTCTCTATTGGTAACCCGAGCCACTCGGAGGCCACCTGAGCAAAACTCGTCTCGTGTCCCTGGCCACTGGGTTGGGTTCCAATTACTAAATCAAGTCTGTTTTTTTTAGGACAGATATGCAGCTCAGCTTGTTCAACTGGTGTACCAATAGAGCTCTCTACATAATGTGCAATGCCTCGACCGAGTAATTTTCCGCGCTTTCTAGCCTCCACCTTTCGGGCATCGAAATTATCCCAGTCATTGAGTTCGATAGCCATATTAAGGCTTTTTAGGTATTTCCCGCTGTCATACTGCATGCCCACTGCATTAGTGTAAGGCATTTCTTCTTCCCGGATTAGATTCTTTCTCCTTAGTTCAACGGGATCAAATCCGAGAACTCTCGCCGTCTTTTCAACTAGACATTCTACACAATATATAATTTCTGGTCTGCCCGAACTACGATAGGCGTTGGTCGGCGGGGTGTTGGAAAATGTTGCTCGCGACCTTAAGTGTGCAACCGGTATTCTATATGACCCGGTTATGATTCCTGAACCCTTGGAAAGCGGGGAAAGTGATACACATTTAGCACCGACATTACTTATATTTGACGACCTTATAGCTTTGAAGACGCCGTCAGCATTTAGAGCTAGCTCCATGTCAACTACGAGGTCGCGCCCCTGATAGTCACTAACAAATGACTCAGACCTCTCAACAGTCAGTTTAACTGGACGGCCCACCTTTTTTGACGCCCAAGCAACAAGCGGAAACTCGACAAAAAGCCTATTGCGTGTGCCAAAATTACCGCCGACATCAAGGGCGTAAACTCTCACCTGACTATTCTCAACACCCAATACTGTAGCGATTTCCCGCTTTTGTCTCACGGTACCCCCGCTTCCGGCATAAATAGTGTATTTGTCCTCTTTTGGATCATAGTTACCAAGTGCAGACCTAGGTTCCATTGGCACCCCAGTTACCCTAGGTATATCGAATGACATCTTTACTATGTGGTCGGCCTTTTCAAAAGCTTGGTTAGTAGCATCCTGATTTCCAAAAAACGTTTCCACAAAAACGTTATCCGGAATTTCACTGTAAAGTTTTGATGCGCTCTCCCCCGCGGCAGCCCTAGTATTAGTGACAGATGGCAGGATCTCATAGTCAATTTCGAGGCACTCCGCAGCTTCGGCTGCCTGCATTTTAGTTTCAGCGACTACCATCGCAATCGCCTCACCCACATAGCGCCCTTTATCCGTCGGCAACACGGTATTTATCCCGGCAAAGCTGTTATCGCCCACCGTGCCACCGGGACCATGTAACTTCATATCAAACTTTGTTGACGGAAAGGGACTATGAGGAATTTGACCGAGTCCATCGGCTTCACAGTCTTTACCGGTGAAGATACCTAGTACACCGGTCTTTGCCTTCGCTATTTGGGTATCAATATTTTTAATCACCGCATGCGCGAATGGGCAGCGAACCATCACCGCCCAACATTGATGGGGTAATCTGTGATCATCACTAAACTCGCCTTCACCCACCAATAGACGTTGGTCTTCCTTGCGCCGGATTGGTTGACCTATAGCTCCATCCATATTACCTCTCCACCCCATACGGTAGCGTATGGTTTCCTCTTTAATGCCTGAACTCCTTCAGTGGGTCAATGGCGGCTAATACTGGGTCGCTATTCTCCAAGTTGTACAGCCAGCCAGTCCGAAGTTTGTGGTCTAACCTTGTAGGGCCGGTTGTGACATACGTGATTGCCGTCTTCAATTATTGACAAGACTTTAGGCCCGGAAACGTCGGCTGCAATTTGATTGGCGGCCTCGACAGCCGTTATGCGGTCAAGTCCTCCGGCGGCGACATAGATTGGACAGGTGATGTTTTTAGCACAAGCCCTAAGTGTTAGTGTTTTTCCAATTTCGTAAGCCTGTTCAAGCGTCTTAGCGTGAGAACGAATCCGGAAAACCTCTTTATTCAAATCAGATTTCTTATCCCAATTTTCTGCCCAGTCGTAAGCACCAGAAATAGAGACGCAAGCCTTGATTCGTTTTTCAAAGGCAGCGGCTCTTGGCGCATGGTAACCGCCAAGGCTGACTCCGAAAATTCCCACCCGATTTGTATCAAGGTCAGGGCGACCCTCTATCCAATCGATTATTGCTGATGCAACTGTTTCATAATCCCCACGAATGGGAAGATGATATTCGGCTTCTCCCTGACCCGGGCCGTCGACAGGCAGAGTAGCAATTCCCCTCAAAAGAAGAGAGGGGGCGTAACCGAAAATTTCTTCTTTCGTAGCCTCAAGGCCGGGAACCATGATTACTACCGGAGGCTTATCTACCCCACTAGGCTTACGCAGATTTCCATAAAGTTCTGTTCCTTCAAAGGGGATTGCTACACGCTCTCCGAGTGGTTCCATATGCGGCAACGCGAGCCGATGACACTCCACTGCCTTTGCATGTGTTGCCCTCATCGCTTCAGGAAATTGCACTGCCATGAACTTGGCAAAATGATATAACAGCGCTGCAGTGGTAAGATGATCTGCCGCACTTAACCCTCTAGCTTCTTCTAAAGCCTCACGCCCTAGGGCCTCATGTATTTCTGCCCGAGCTGACCAACGCGGCAACCAGTCTTCCCAGTCTACCAAGCCAGCGGTTGCTTCTTCGAAATCAGCGAGCGGCACACCACTAGTTATAAATCGTGGCGTGAAATTGCTTATTACAGTCTCAATCTGTGGTGCACGAGCCATCGTACCCTCCCTCTAAGCATAAATTATTTATCCTTAATAATTCTGATGTGGCACCCCCTGACAAGGGGTCTCCCATAAGATACGCTTTATACAGGAAATTATTTAGAGAGACACAGGGCTATTCTTTCTTTTAATCCATTGGGGGGAATAAATAATGGAAGATGTTACAGGCACCATTCGCGAACTTGTGATTGCCAATCGAATTCTTGCACGAGAGGGCGTAGTTGACGCCTTTGGGCATATAAGCGTTCGTAATCCTAATAACTGTGAAAGCTATTTCATTTCCGTCTCGCGCGCACCTGAATTGATTACGATAGATGATATTGTTGAATTTCGTCTTGATGGCGAGCCTATTGGTGATTTGAAGGGACGCACCCCTTATGGAGAGCGCGCAATTCACGGCGGAATTTACGAACTTCGTCAAGATGTAAATTCGGTCGTACATAATCACTCACAGGAAGTCGTCCCATTCGCCTCAACAAATACCCTCATACGGCCATTATTGCATATGAGTGCACCCATCGGTGCAACCATACCAATATGGGATATAAGAGATAAATTCGGAGAAACAAACCACCTCGTTGTTACTATGGAACAGGGCCGCGACCTCGCCACCACTCTAGGCGATAACGCCTCAGCTCTAATGAAGCGCCACGGTTGTGTATGCGCCCGTCGTAATATTCGTGAAGTTGTCATGACAGCAGTCTATTTACAAGCGACAGCAAAAATGATCACCCAAGCTATGATACTTGGAGGTGAAATTGATTACCTAACGCCCAAAGAGGTTGACCTTTGCAATGTAAATCAACTAGGTCCGCTTGGGTTGGATCGTGCTTGGGAATATTGGGTTATGCGCACCGGGTATAAGGATTGAGAACACTTAAGGAGCTAATCAATGCGAGTGTTAAAAGTTTTTAAAGATACCGAGTTTATAATAGCAGAAATTGAGGTTAACGTCGGAGAAGAAGTCCGCTCCGCCCCGACACTATGCGTAAGGCATCGAAAGAAACTGATCCCGCTTAATACTCCAGATGGTCGTCCAATATTAATGAACATGGAAAATGCGCTCAATCCATAATAAAATGGATAGGCAAAATAGTAGAATAGGTATGGCTCTCCCTAGGTGGGAAGACGAACGCCTTGTTACTGGGAAAGGTCGTTTTACAGATGACCAAAATTTAGACAGTCAAGTTTACGCTGCTTTTGTTCGAGCACCGCATGCCCATGCAAAAATTGAAAACATTGACTATGCAAAAGCTATAGAAACAGAGGGCGTTATCGCTGTTTTTTCTGCAAAAGAACTAGAAGCAGACGGAGTAAAACCGATCCCCTCAGATGTGAAAGTGCGCGGTCCGCTTTACCCAAACCAAGACGGCTCTATAATGGCCGACCCACCATATTTCCCTTTAGCACGTCAGATAGTACGCCACGTTGGCGATGCTGTTGCGTTGGTCATCGCTAAAACCCCAAATATTGCCGCTGAAGCAACAGAGAAGGTAACGATAGACTATACCGTACTCCCAAGTGTCACCGTTACTAGTACCGCGCAAAGGAATCGCCAACCGCAGGTTTGGAAGGAAGCTCCAAATAACACCTGTTTTGATTGGGTTTCGGGTAATGAGGACGAAACGAACGAGGCGCTCGCGTTGGCAGAACATATTGCATCCATACAGGTTATTGATAACCGTGTTGTTACCTGTTTTTTGGAACCAAGGGGTGTATTAGCTACTTTTGATAAAGTCAAAAAGCGTTATACAGTGTGCTTAGGGTGTCAGGGTATTCATATGACACGCAAACGTTTGTCACAGATCCTTGGGGTACAGCAGGAGAATGTCCGTGTCATATCCCGGGATGTCGGGGGAGGCTTCGGTTCGCGTTCATTTACATACCCGGAATATGCCGCGATTTTATGGGCATCTGGTAAGCTCAAGCTACCGATAAAATGGATCGCCACCCGGTCAGAAGACTTTTACAGTGCCAATCAGGGACGCGACTACGTGCTACGCGGCACGCTTGGTTTAAATGCTAAAGGGGATTTTTTAGCTCTTAAGGTCTCCGGAGTTTGTAATCTTGGTGCCTACGTGGCTGGAAGTTCTCCATTTACGGCACTGCGCAACGTCACCCGCATGCTTGCAGGGGTTTATAAAACTCCAAACCTGTATATCAACCTCAGCGGTGTTTTTACCAATACGGTCCCTATAGCTTCCTATCGCGGTGTAGGCCG
>DEBE01000244.1:0-5373 GCA_002348425.1 Alphaproteobacteria bacterium UBA2964
AGGGTTCAATCCCCCATCTATTGACGCCCTACGGGCTGATTTACCCAGTGTTTCTAAACGAGACTGGATTCTACCTTTTAAGCTTGCCATCTAACTCTACTAATACCCTATAGCCCCAACTCGGTTAAATTCTTTTATGAGGTATTGTTACCATATTGCCATTGTTAGCTAAATAGCAGCAAATGACTGCATTGCCAAATTGACATTTTCTTCATTAATTCCGTCGAATGTTGCCGATATAATATCTCTTACGTTCGAATAGTCTTCCTCGATTAATTTGGCGTCCAAATGCGTAAAATAAAGACCCAAATTAGCTGTACAAATCGCTAGGCGTAAGGTCTCGTCGAGCTCAGAATTTGGTTCTGAGGTTATTGTGGACGCTATAGCTAATTGTTCCAGGTGCTCGCCATCTATTTCTAAGGCCAACAAATTTTTACGCAACTGTTCACTATCTCCTATAGGTATAGGAAAAAAATTATCTTTTAGAGATAGCCTTACTGCCCGAATGCCACAAATGATATCTTTATTCCAGCGAGTTGAAACATCAAGCGCGTTAATTAGGGTATCATGATTTATCACAGCCCTGCCACTATGACCCATCCACATACTCAACAGAATGATATTGACGTCCAGTTTATGCCTGTCCTGAAGAGCAATACAGGCTGCTGAAACACCTTTTCGACCGTACAAATCAATTGAAAAATCCCAAAAAGGACACTCTTCGAAATCCAGAGACATATCGACACGAACCTTTCAAATACCCAACAAGTACATTTATATATTCAGATTATATGGCTATTCTAACTTAAGTGCATATCATTGTTGAGGAAAGTCATATGGAAAAACCACTGGAAGGAAAAATTGCAATAATTACCGGTGGTGGTCGAGGTCTTGGTCGCGCTATGGCTATAGGATATGCCGAAGCGGGAGCGCGAGGTATTGTAATTACCGCAGCTAAAAATATAGACCAGATTCAAAAAGTAGCTGAAGAGGTCCAAAATATAAACAACCAATTATCGGTACTAGCCATTCAATCAGATGTCACCGACTTAGGTGCTTGTCAGGAGGTCGTGGGTCAAACAATTAAGGATTTTGGCCGGCTAGATATTTTGATCAACAATGCAGGTCTCGGCCAAGGCATGATGGCAGATGACCGTGTCAAATTTTACGAGGGCAACCCAAACGGTTGGAGTGCGATTGTAAACGCAAACATAAATGGACCATTTAATATGGCTTACTCAGCTGTAAAGATCATGTTAGAACAGAAATGTGGACGAATTATTAATGTAAGCAAATCTCGATCGTCAATGTACCGTCCTAATGAATCCCCCTATGGACCATCGAAGGCCGCCCTTGAAGCAATGACGCTATGTTGGGCCCAGGATTTAAAGAACACCGGAGTGACTGTAAACTCTGTTGCCCCCGGGGGGGCAGTGGAGACGGAGTTTGTCCTTCCAGCCGTTAGAGCGGAAGCTAAAATCAATAATAAACAATTCCTGCCACCAGAAATCATCGTACCGCCGTCAGTCTGGTTAGCTTCAGACGGCGCGGAGGCTCTAACGGGTTGTCGATTTATCGGGGTAAAATGGAATGATAAACTACCTCCGATCGACGCTTTAGAAACCTGCCGTGAAGAAGCCATATTTTTGCCCCCAGAACGGGATGGTACTTTGACAAAAACTTGGTCAATAACCAGAAATAATTAAATAAGCTATAGTACCTTAGAAGCTGCCGGATTATGTGGCGCTGACAAATATTCTTCGGATTGCATCTCATCTAATCTAGAGGCTATGCGAGTAAAAATTTCAGCCCCATCACCTTCAGTATATAGGTTGTCAGGAGCTGCCGCTGCCGAACAAATCAACTTCGTCTTCTGTTCATATAAAGTTTCTATTAAAATACTGAAACGCTTGGCAATATTTCTATCACTTGGCTTAAAAATCGGGATTTCAGATAAAATTAGGGTCTGATATCGACAAGCAATCGTCCAATAATCCGCGACACCTAGAGGCTGAACACAAAGCGCATCAAACGGAAAATACGCTACTCCACGCGCTGCCTTTGGGACAAGAATTTTCCTTCCATGTACAAGGAGTTTTTCCTGCAAACCTTCGGCACCATCCGTAAGCCCCAAAAAAGCATCATTTAAAGCTTCCTCAGCTCCTACCCCAAGAGGACTATGATATACCCCTACAGAATTGATACGGTCGCGGCGATAGTCAGTTCCGCCGCACAATTCTACAACCTGCATTCTTTCCTTAAGCAATTCTATAAATGGTAGAAATCGATCGCGCTGCAATCCACCCTTATAAAGATCATCTGGAGCAGTATTTGACGTTGCCACCACAGTTACTCCATATTCAAACATAGTTTCAAATAGGCGCCGCAAAATCATTGCATCAACGACGGCTTCAACTTGAAACTCGTCGAAACAAAGCAATGGACTTTCCGCTGCAATTTCCTGTGCCAAACGTGGTAAAGGCTCTTTAGCCTGTTTTCCGCCGCCTTCCTGACGCCATTGATGTAGTTTGGCCTGTACTTCTTGCATGAAAGAATGAATATGCACACGCCTGCGTTTGATCACAGACGAGTTGTCGTAAAATAAATCCATCAGCATGGATTTTCCCCGGCCCGGGGGGCCATAGATATAAAGACCCTTCATTAGCGGTTTGTCTTGAAGCCCTCCCTTAAAGAATTTCAATAAGTTGGCAATCCCTGCCTCCGGCTGACTGGCCTTCTTTAAATTATCGTTGAGGCTCTCTAACATACGAGCAATTTTCTGCTGATCTGGATCTGGACGAATTTTTCCGTCCTCAATTTGTCTATCGTAAATTTGAATAAGACTTTCAGAATGCATGGGCTTAAAAAAATAAATTTTCCAATTACAGATTACAAGCTAGCTCGATGTTTCAAATGTCACTGCAGCCAGCGCGAATTGACCAATATTCCCATGCTCTATCAATTGCCAGATCCCCTCCGATGCGCTCACTACAAAGTCTTATTTCCTCTGCAGTCATATATCGCGGTTGACCCATTTGCATGGCCTGCATTTGGAGCTTCGCATTATCCTCCAAATATACCGCCATCATAACTGCCTTTTTAATTGTCTCCGCTCCAACCACACACCCGTGCCCACGCATCAATGCAATCCGCCCATGATTCAGTCCCCTAGCCAAGTCACGCCCCTGCTCCATGTTAAGAACCAGTAAAGTGGTATCTCCAAATTTATCGGAAATATCCCATATTGGAATTGGCCCAAGCATAGTCGACCCCATATGAAAAACTGGTCGTATTTCTGCACCCGTCAAACCGAATGGGATAACGGCATGAGAATGACTGTGTATAACAGAGTGTAGATCTGAACGAACTTCGTAAATACCGCCATGGATATGTCTTTCAGCGTACATTGGGCGGCCCTGCTGGTCGATAGGGTCACCGTCTAAAGTGTACTCCATTAGATCTGCAATAGTTACAATCCCGGGGCTACGGGAGCACGCCATGATATACCTCTCGGGGTTTTTTGGATGCCGCACGCTAACATGCCCAAAGGCGTCAACAACTCCTTCGTTAGCCAGAATCCTATTAGCTACAACTAATTCCTTAAGGACCGCGTGGGATATCTCTAAATCCATGACGTAAATTTGTAATTTTTAAAAAATACAAAAACCAATAATTGCTTAGCCCTTTAAAGTTTTGTTCAGGAAGCTGACCGTCTTACTCCAAGAATCAACTGTCGCCTCAGGACGAAAGCGCTCTGGTGCAACAAAGTTTTGAAAGGCATGGCCGGCACCATCATACCCATGAAATTCATGCTCAACACCTAGCCTCGTCAACTCAGCAGAAATTTTATCCCGATCTTCAGGTGATGGGTTTTGGTCGTCATTACCAAAGAAACCCAATATCCTGGCTCTGATATCTCCTAAACGCTCAAATGGAGACGGCCCATCTTCACTCCACGGCTTAAAGGTATTACCGGGATAATAGGGCACACAAACCTTGAAAACATCATGGGTAGCAGCGCCCAGCAAGGCCATACGGCCACCCATACAGTGACCCAAGATGCCCATACGATTAATATCAACGTCGCTTCGTTCTGATAGCCAACCCACAGTTGCTGTTATATCCTTGATTATCTCAGGATCAACGGGAAATGGGTTTTCTGAAGCAGGTTCCAGAAGGGGTGGCCAATGATAAAGGTCCATGGCCGCTGCGAAAAAACCAGCGTCCGCTAAATCGTCACAAACCTTAATTGTAAATGCGTCAAACCCACCTCGGTGGTACATAACCACTATCGCTGGATGCTCTGCTTTATCCCCCGGTGATGAATAAGCAATCCGCATTTCATTGCCTTCTACTTGTACTTGTGTGAATTCTACCATCGAAATATCCCCTAAAATATTATGCATTAATGACGTTTTAGGCCAATTCTTTCCTCGACGGTAATTTGCCAAGGGCACCCCGTCAACGCACCAATAATCCATATTGTCTCATTGCACTCGGTAATATGTGTTACTAATATCCAAGCGTTCAAGAAAGTGGAATTCGCGATGACAAATGAAAAAGCTGAACCTAATTGGTTGAAACCTACCCTAGATTATACACCTTTAGCCGTTTTCTTTATAGTCTACATGCTCGCACCCGATATAAGTAAGAGCACACCCCTCCTGACAGCGACAGCCGCTTTGATGGTTACGACGGCGGTTGCCCTTGTAGTCTCTTTAATTGTTGTAAAACGCATACCCATGATGCCCTTAATAACAGCTGTAATTGTTGGAGTGTTCGGGGGACTGACACTTTGGCTTCAGGATGAAACCTTCATAAAGATGAAACCAACTATTGTTCAAGCCTTATTTGCTATCATTCTTTTTACGGGCCTTCTTTTTAAGAAACCTTTGCTCAGGCCTTTGATGTCAGCTGCATGGCCAATGGATGACGCCGGCTGGCATAAACTCACACTGAGGTTTGCATGGTTTTTCGTCTCGATGGCCCTACTTAACGAAATTATTTGGCGCACGCAGAGCACAGATTTTTGGATATCTTTCAAAGTCTTTGGAATTATAATCCTTACTCTGGTCTTTGCGGCGTCTCAAGCTGGCTTAATGCAACGACACGCACTACCAAAAGAATAAATAGGATCCTCACATTTACATATTGGTTCCAAAAGGAAATTAAAATGAGCGCTCCACAGTCACTTTTTGAAAAAATTTGGAAACATCATACCATTACCAATAACGAGGCCGGCCAGACTCTTCTCTTCATTGACCGACATTATTGTCACGAATTATCTTTTCATGCCTTTAATATGCTCCACGGAAATGATCGCCGTGTACGTCACCCCGAACGAACCTATGCTATACCGGACCATTACACACC
>DEBE01000244.1:5758-6779 GCA_002348425.1 Alphaproteobacteria bacterium UBA2964
CCAATCTTTTAAAAAACGCAAAAAGAAACGGACTAAACCTCTTCGAGTTAAAAGATCAACGAAGGGGCATTATCCACGTCGTAGGACCAGAACAAGGTATCACCCAACCCGGTATGATTATTGTTTGTGGAGATTCACATACATCAACCCACGGGGCACTTGGTGCTCTTGCCTTTGGGATCGGCGCCTCAGATGTCAGCCATGTGCTTGCAACTCAGACTTTATGGCAACCAAAACCAAAATCAATGAGGATAACCGTTACCGGTAAACGCCCAATCGGCGTAACAGCGAAAGATATAGTCCTTTCAATTATTCACAAAATTGGAGCTGCAGGAGGAAGCGGGCATGTTATTGAATATACTGGACAAGGTATAGAGGATCTGTCCATTGAGGAAAGATTAACCGTTTGCAATATGTCAATAGAAGCTGGGGCACGGGCGGGAATGATTGCACCCGATACAAAAACTTTTAAATACCTAAATGATAGGCCCTATGCACCCGAAGGATCAGACTGGGATAGGGCCGAAGAATTTTGGAGGACTCTCTCGAGCGATAGAGACGCTTCATTTGAAAAGGAAGCGACCGTTGATACGACTCAAATGGAACCCATGGTGACATGGGGAACCAGCCCGGAAGATGTATTACCAATTGGAGGGAGCGTTCCTGACCCGTCTCTAGAAACCGACACAAAAAAACAAGCGTCATTAAAACGTAAAATGGATTATATGGGACTAATTCCTGGGCAGATAATTTCTGATATCAAGGTAGACCGCGTATTTATCGGGTCCTGCACAAACAGCCGAATTGAGGATTTACGGGAAGCAGCTACCGTATTCAATGGCAGAAAAGCCAAAATCCCAACACTGATAGTTCCCGGCTCAGGACTCATCAAGAGCCAAGCAGAACAAGAAGGCCTAGATAAAATATTTATTGACTCTGGGGTAGATTGGCGCCCGGAAGCTGGATGCTCGATGTGTATTGGGGTAAATGGTGATTTCGTAAAAAATGGGGAGCGATGTGC
>DEBE01000022.1 GCA_002348425.1 Alphaproteobacteria bacterium UBA2964
CTCCCTCCTACGGCGCCGAGAATACGGGACAAATCCGTCCCCCAGAAACAACGCTCTGGTCCAAAAGATTCTATTAACTTCTGAACATAAGGTTCTAAATTTTTATATGGATAAGATTCTGAGGTTTTTGCCGGGAGACTAGACAGTTTAACAGAAACATTTTCAAATTTTGATAGAGATGCCGTAGCGTCAACATATGGTCTGCAATTTTCGTCCTTGGTTCCACCAGGAACCCCCATATGATCAAGTATAAGGTTTAAATCAGGAAATTTTTCAGCTATCTCGGCAACCTTAGGAAAAAATTTAGCCGCGTGAATCATTGTCGGAACTCCTAACTCCTGAGCCACAGGCCAATACCAATCAGCTGTACCATCAAAAAGCCAAGTCGCCTCCTCTTTTCTGAAAAAAGTCAGCCTCACACCCTTTACAGCGGGATCATCAATTAAATTTCGAAGCAAAAACTCGCCATTTTTAGGGTCTAAGAGAGGCACTCTACAAATTAATCCAAAACGATCAGGGTATTTGGTAGCCGCTTCTAACCCGAGGTCATTGCGATCCATATCCCAGGTGGGAGGAACAATTAGTGCGCGATCAACCCTCGCCTCATCCATCAGCTCCTTAAGTTCCTCATACCCTATAGGTTTAGGACGGTGCCCCATGTCATACACCAATTCCTGCCCTCCTGGCGTCCAGGGCCTATCCCGGGTCTCTTCCGCCCAAATATGTACCTGTGAGTCGCAAATAAACATTTAGAAATCCAAATCCAGTTAATTTTAGTTTAGTTTAAATGAAAGAAAAACGGTGTACAAATTAGCTCCAACCTATTTTTCTGAATCCAATTAATTTTAAGCCTCCATTAAATAAGTGACAAACTATACCAACACACTAATAATTATGATTATTTAAACCCTGCAACAAATCTTCGCTTGGTAGACAACATTTGCTATTGTAAATTATAACTAAAATTTAGCTTTTCGAGACTTTCATTGCCACAATCAATCAAATTATCTAGCAAACAAATGGTCAAATACGCTGAGGCTGATTTGAGAGTTCTTTCAATTGAGGAAGGTCTCTCTCTTCATGGTAAAGACAATGTGACCTTTGTTGATTTACGGGATATCAGAGAGATGACGAAAACTGGCCGAATTAAGGGTGCTCGTCACGTTCCTAGAGGCATGCTCGAATTCTGGATTGATCCAGAAAGCAGCTATCATAAAAACTTCTTTTCAGAGGATAAAACCTTCATTTTTTATTGTGCGAGTGGCCTTCGATCCGCTTTGGCTGCTAAGGTTGCACAAGACATGGGGCTCTCTCCAGTCGCTCACTTAGCTGGTGGAATAACCGCTTGGATCAATGCAAAAGGGCCGATCGACCCGCCCAAGCCAAATTGAAACGATGACCAACCAACTCAACTCATACCCACTCGATCTACACGGTTTTATTGATTACTTGGAGGCAGAGCACCCCGAAGAGGTTATACGCATTACAAAGCAGGTTGACCCCAAATTCGGCGTATCAGGTATTTTACATCGTCTGGAGAAGGATGGACAATTTCCACTGGTTATTTTTGAAAACGTCAAGGGATCAAAATTTCCTCTCATTGCCAACATGCACGCCAAGTTTGAACGCTTGCGCTATGGTATTGGGTTAGATAAAGGGTCTATATCCGACTTTTTGAATGAATGTGCAAAAAGAGAAGCAAGACCGATCCAACCAATAAAAATCAAAGACGCTGCCCCTGTACAAGAGGTCATTACCTCAGGGGAAGACGTAAACGTGCGTGAATTTCCAATATGCACATACCATGAAAAGGATTCCGGCCCGTTTATCACTGCCGGGATGGCCCTTATGCGCGACCCGGATACTTATATAAATAATATCGGTATTTATCGTCATGAGGTCCACGAAAATAATTTGTTGGGAGTACAATTTTCCGAAACTGCCGACGCAAATGTGATATGGAAAAAATATGAAACACGCGGGCAACCCTGTCCTGTAGCCATAATTATCGGTCACCACCCGGGATTCTTTATTGGCTCACTTGCTTTTTCCTCTATGGATACTGATGAGCTTGAAGTGGCTGGCGCTATTCTCCAAGAAGCAGTTCCTACAATAAGATGTAAAACGATACCGCTAGACGTCCCCGCTAACGCCGAAATTATTCTTGAATGTGAAACAATCCCAGGCGAGCGAAGAAAGGAGGCTCCCTTTGGGGAATACCCAGGAACCTACGGTCCTCAACGCAACAACCCCGTACTAGAAATCAAGGCAATCACTCGACGAAAAAATGCGTTTTACCAAAATGCTTTTGTAGGCCATGCTGATAATCTGCTTTTATCAGGCATCATTCGTACTACTTTTATTGAAAGAACAGTTAAGATTGCGTGTCCTAATGTTCGTGAGATCGCAATACCGCGTTCGGGACGATTCCGGTTCTTTTGTTTTATTTCAATTAAGAAAATGATGGAAGGTGAAGCCAAGCAGGTCGCTATGGCAGCCTTTGTTGCAGACCCCTTCTTAAAATTTGTCATCGTAGTAGACGAAGACGTCGACGTTTATAATGATACAGAGGTCCTGCACGCTATCTCGGTAAGAGTGCGCGCCGACCATGATATTTTTATGGTTCCATATGCTAAGGGATCACCACTCGACCCCGCATCATATGATCCAGCCGGGGGATCACATCTCGTCACCAAGACAGGCATAGACGCCACTCGAAAAGATAATTATCCAGATGAAATTTATGTTCCGGGCAACGAAGAAATTGATTTAACAGAATTTATTCCGGGCTATACAAAATAAATTTTCATCAGAATTAGATTTCATGTCGTCCTTAAATAAACTTTTTCCTTTTTATCTGATCACTTTACAAAGTAAAAACGTATCACGCCTAATTGTTATAGTTTTATTCGGCACAACATTATTGTCATTGGGCGCCTTTGCATTTGCTATGGACGTCGATTCTTTAACCGGTCCAGCCTACGTAATCGATGGCGACACCATTAAGTTAAAGAACAAACGTATTCGGTTGCACGGTATCGATGCCCCAGAAAGAAAACAGTGGTGTTTGAAAAATAGTAAAAAATATCGTTGCGGAGAAAAGGCTACCGGAGCGTTAAAAGAAAAAATTGGAGTTGCGGAAATAAACTGCAAGGAGATGAATACTGACCGGTATAAGCGTATTATAGCAATATGTAGAATAGGAACTTTAAACCTCAATAAATGGATGGTCCGCAAGGGATGGGCTTTGGCATACCTTAAATACTCAAGAGACTATGAGTACGATGAAAAAGTCGCAAGGAATACAAAGGCTGGTCTATGGGGTGGAAATTTTGTTAAACCTTGGCATTGGCGCCGAGGTATTAGATTAAACAATAAAAAGAGAGAAACCCGCGATGAAAGTTTATGCAAAATTAAAGGAAATATCGGTAGGGGTAAAAAATTAATTTATCATCTCCCTAACGGAAAATATTACGCACTCACAAAAATTGATGAAATGAAGGGTGAAAGATGGTTTTGTTCCGAGAAAGAAGCAACCGAGGCTGGCTGGAGAAAATCTCAACGTTAGGACGAACCACTCTTACTTGTTTAATCTTGTTAATTCCTCTCATTTCTGGTTGTACGTCTGCACCTAATACTGTTACTGCGGTTAAAGAATTCGATATCAAACGTTACAAAGGAATTTGGTATGAAATAATGCGTCTGGACCACAGTTTTGAAAGGGGTCTCTCTAACGTGACAGCTAGTTATGGCCTTCGTAAAGACGGCACAATTAGCGTTCTTAATCGAGGGTTTAACCGAAAGGAATGTAGTTGGGAAGAAGCTAAAGGTTCGGCACGTTTTCAGGGTGACAAGAGGGTGGCTAGCCTCTCCGTTACCTTCTTTTGGCCTTTTTCGGGTGGCTACCATGTCTTTGAACTCGACAAACAATATAATTATGCACTTGTCGCAGGACCTTCGCTGGATTACCTCTGGTTACTAGGAAGAAAACCATCATTAAATAAAGAGGTAAAAGATAAACTAATTTCCAAAGCTCGAATAAGTGGCTTCCCCGTTGATAATCTTATCCTCGTTGACCACAGTGATATACTCTGTAAGGGCAATCGGTAAAAAATTTAAAACTTTTTTGCTATAATACAGAGAATTCAGAGTCCAAAATTATTACAGTCTGTATTTAAATACCTAGTTTCCGTTCAAAATAATTAACAATTTACAAATATGGTTTAGCTTAGTGGAAAAAATTAATCTGCATGATTTAAAACAAATATTTATGGCCATTACTGCAGCCGGCCTTATCATAGTTTTTAGCCACTGTTCCGGCACTATGGCGCAAACATTAAAGAACGACTGCGTTGTTACAAACTGGCAGATTGCCGGAAATGTTAGTGAACGGGTTCCAGAAGACACGCGGATAGAATTTAGAGAAACCGATAAGCGTGTTTACGCTTTTATCTCCTTAAACTGCACTCAACCGGCAAATAAAATAGGGTTTAAATTTATACGAAACGGCCAACCCTATGCTTTTATTCAATTACCCAACCAGAAATCGTCCAATTGGCGGACATGGGCAACGGTCAAAGCTGTTAAAGGTAGTTGGTTAGTTAGAGTTTATGCAGATAAGCGCTTGTTACTCTCTGACAAATTTCTAGTGCGTTGAAGACGAGTTCATCTTCTAAAGCTAAAAAACAATTTTAACAGTTCGGAAAAAATTGGCGGAGGGAGAGGGATTCGAACCCTCGATACGGTTGCCCGCATACTGATTTAGCAAACCAGCGCCTTCAGCCACTCGGCCACCCCTCCGCCGTGGAGTGGTGATGTTTCACGCTGTATGCCACGCCTATCTAGGACAGGCTTACTCCCGTGTCAACGTTAAGGATTTCAGGGTTGCTAGGCTATATTTCAGAAAAATTCATCGGTGTTCAAGTTTGCTCCGACCGTTAGCCAATATTGGAAAAATATAGTAAGGGAATTTTGTTATAACTATCGCTTAGCCGGGCAGCTGGGTTGCCAAACCGCGCCGTACTCCTGGCCTTTCATCCACCTTATCATACCAACGTTTAACATTTGGAAACTCTTCTAGGCTAATACCCTGCCATTCATGCCGCATTGCCCATGGGAATATGGCTATATCTGCTATTGAAAATTCATTCGCAGCTATCCACTCTTGATCTTTCAGCCTATCGTCCAAAACACCCCAAAGACGTCGTGTTTCTGTAGTAAAACGATTAATGGCATAAGGTACTTTTTCCGGAGCCGCCCGTCTAAAATGATGTGCCTGCCCAAGATTAGGTCCAAAGCCCCCCATCTGAAACATAAGCCACTGAACTACTTCATAACGCATCGATGTATCAGCAGGCATAAGTTTTCCGTGCTTTTCGGCCATATACATCAAAATAGCTCCAGATTCGAACAACACATAAGGCTTACCACCAGGTCCATCCTGATCGACTACAGCTGGAATTTTTTGATTTGGATTGAGGGCTGTAAATTCATTTGTAAATTGTTGACCCTTACCAATTGCTATCGGATGAATTTTATAATCAACTTCTAACTCTTCAACAGCGATATTTATTTTGCGGCCATTTGAAGTTGGCCAATTATAAATGTCATACATAATAAATCCTTATATATTCTAATGGCATAATTTGTTAGCCTGGATGTTTAAGCCCTCTATTAATTGCGGCGCGCCTAATCAGACGATTATACCAATTTTTTACACCAACAAAATCATCTAGAGAAAATCCAAAATACTCATGACGATGAATCCAGGGCAACGCAGCCATATCAGCTATCGTATATGTCTTAGCCAAGTATTCATATTCACGAAGTCGGAAATCCAAAACTCCTACAAGACGAAGCATTTCTTCATGATACAGGCTAAAACCGATTTTAGAGACATCATTGGTAGTTTTTTCAGGAAATTTCTCAGACCAATTATATACTTGCACAAAGGCAGGGGCGAGACCGGTGGTAATTAAAGACAACCATTGACTACATTCTAGTTTAGTAATTGGGTCATTACCGATAAAACGTCCTACCTTAGCCGATAGATATTGCAAAATAGCACCAGTCTCAAAAACTCTAACCGGTTTTCCAAAAGGCCCTTCCTGATCCACGATCGCAGGGATTTTTTCATTGGGATTAATACTTCGATATGCTGGATCGTGTTGTGCGCCGACCTTTAAGTCAATGATATGGGTTTGATACTCGAAGCCACATTCTTCTAGTAAAATTGCAACCTTTCTACCGTTGGGTGTACTCGCTGTATAAAAATCTATCATTTCGTTATACTGAATTTTTTCTAAGTAAGGATATGCCGAGTTTGTCTCATTACTGCTCAGCTAACAACCTGACACTTTTCCTGAACTTATCCTATCGCTATTGTATAAGATAAATTTAGGCACCAAATATGGAGAAAGCCATGCGTGACGCATCCCAGTTTCCTCGATTCTCCAATAACGAAATGGATAGCCGACACCAACGGGTATCAGCCTTGATCGAAGAAAATAATCTCGACGCAATTATATTTTTTGGGTTTGGGGCTTTTGCTACTGATATCTACTGGCTTACAGACTGGCCGGGTGGTCGAGAGAGCTATGTGATTTTCCAAAGAGAGTCGGATCCTGTTGTTATCACACAACTCTTCAACCATGTTCCAATGGCCCGCGTTTTATCTGTGATAAAGGACGTACGCTGGGCCGGAGCCAACACCGCAAATACTGTCTCGCATTTTATCAAAGACTGTAGACTAAAAGAACAACGTATAGGGCTCGTTGGCCAAATTCCCTACCGCCACTACCTTTTATATGCTGAAAATCATCCGGAAATTACTTTTACAGATGTCAGCAGTCCATTCCGAATGATGAGGACCCTGAAGCAACCCGAAGAGATAGATCGTCTAAAAAAAGCGTCCCAATTGACTGATAAATCAATTAAGGCAATCGCCGCGGGACTTAGAGAGGGTATGAGAGAAGATGAAATTCCATTGCTAATCGAAAGTGCGTATTTGGAGGAAGGCGGATATGCCGGTATTCACTTCATGTCCTCCATGCCAATGAATGATCCAGATTTCCCAGTCCCCGCGCAATTTCATTCCGAACGCAAATTACAAAGAGGAGATTGCCTGATTACTGAAATCTCCGGAGCGTGGTGGGGATATAGTGGCCAAATACATCGTACCTTTTCTCTAGGTGACCCAACAAAGGAATGGTTAAAATTACACGATGTAGCAGTTGAAGGCTTTCAAGCCATAGAAAATACAATAAAGGATGGCGCAACAACAGCCGACGTCGAAGAAGCTGCCGATATCATCCACGAACGAGGTTATACGATACTCGACGACCTGCTACATGGTATCAGTCAAACCCCGCCAATTATCCAAACTAAAGCCACTAAACGTCACGAAAATCCCGATATTACGTTTAAAGAAAATATGGCTATAACCATTCAACCCAACGTCATGACGATTGATGAGAAAATGGGTCTGCAATTTGGTGAAACAGTTATAGTCACTAAGAATGGCTGTGAGCGTCTTAATGCCTATCCCCGCGAATGGATTATCTGCTGCGGTTAACAGGATTTAAACCTGAAATACAGACCTAGAAATCATCGTCACGCGGTGGAATTTGAAGCCCACGTTTAACCGCCGGGCGTTCACCCAACCTGCCAAGCCAATTTCGGACGTTCGGATATTGCGCTATAACGATTTCCTGCATTTCGTGTCGGTACACCCACGGGTAGGCAGCAAAATCAGCTATCGAAATTTCTTCCGCTAGATAATTTCGGTTTTCTAAACCCCGATTTAGGACACCGTATACCCTGTTATTTTCCTCCTGCCACATCTCCAAATGAGCATGTTCTTTGCCCTCATCACGATTGCGCACCTGCCAATGCACGCAAAGGCCGGTATGAGTTACATGTCCGGAAGAAAAAAATAACCAGTTAAGTACTTCCGCTCGTTTTGGGCCACCTTGAGGTAGAAACTTCCCGCATTTCTCAGCGAGATATTGCAAAATTGCTCCCGATTCAAATACAGCCATACTTTTTCCTCCCGGGCCATCGTCATCCACAATGCATGGCACCCGGCCGTTAGGGTTAAGAGCTAAATACCAATCTTCTTTTTGCTCTTTTTTTTCAAGTGCCATGGGATGAACCTTATATTCAAGGCCACTTTCCTCAAGCATAATGGATGCCTTACGCCCGTTAGAAGTTGCTTTGCTGTAGAGTGTAATCATTTTTCTTCCTTTCTAATCCCAAATTTTGTTGAGTGTTTGACCACCCTCCCTTCAAGCTTAGCCAACCACAATACTCCAACGAGGATAACAAAACCGCCCACCCACACCCAAACGTTCGGAAATTCCTGAAACAATATGAGACCCAACAACGCAGAAAAAATTAGCCGAGTAAAATCAAATGGCATAATCACAGTCGCATCTGCCTTCGCATAGGCTCGGGTCAGACATCTCTGAGTAAAGGTTCCGAAAAGCCCTGTTAAAATGAGTAGAAAAAATTGGGAAGTATCTGGTGTCTGCCAAACAAATAAAGCCGGGATCAATGCACAAGGTGTAAAAACCATCATTTGCCATATTACAACGGCATCTGGTTTTTCTGTGCGAGCGAGTGATTTCATGATTATGGTTAAAGCAGCCATAAAAAGTACGGCAACAAATGCATAGATCGCTCCATCTGATATGGGACCGATACCGGGGCGGATAATGATTATTGCGCCAAAAAACCCAACGATCGTTGCAATCCAGCGACGCCCATGTGCGACTTCATTCAAAATCAATATTGCCGCCAACGACGCAACCATGGGACGTGTGGACATGATTGCTGCCACTTCCCCTAACGGGGCATGTGCTATGGCAAAAAATAGTAAATAGATTACTGCAAGTCCGGTAAGACCGCGAATGAGGTGCATACCTATACGGTTAGTTTGCAATCCACTTATTCCAACCTTCAAAACCCAGGGAACCAAAAATAATGCCCCAAATACACTGCGAAAGAATACGATTTCGAAGACATGGATTTCCTCCGAAAGATATCGAGCCAATGCAGCCATGCTAGCCCAGGAAGCCATTGAGCCCATCATCCACAAAGCACCAAGAACTTGATTGGGAATATCAAATTTCAATCTTCTCATCTTCATATTGGTAAAAAAATAATAGCTTATAAGTATTATTATTTAGTAGATAGTGTTACCCCATATCAAATGTAGGCGACGATCATTAAAAATTCTAAAGACGGAAGGCGGCCTACAAACTCAGAGACTTTAAATTTATAAACAATTAAGCCATGGCCATGCCTAAAGAACCATCGACCATAGAAACCTATCCTTGGCGCCTTCAATTACCAATATACGCCAGCGGTTTTTTCAATGGAAATATTTACTTCCTCACAGGAATCTTAATGCCCCTATGGGGAGCAATTGTCGTAAAAGAGCCTTTCCTGATTGGTGTTATAGTTGCTTCCCGTCAAATCCTTCCAGTCCTTCTCTCTATTCATGGTGGCGCCCTAATGGACAGGTTCGGGGCCCGTAAAATAATGTTAACCTTTGGCGCTATTGGCACTATTTCTATGATTGCATTCCCATTTTTTCCCATTCTATCAATGATTATTGCCTTGCAAATGCTAAATGGCCTAGCCGAATCCCTTGGCTGGATAGGAAGTCAAGCTTTGGTTGGACAACATATGAAAGGACACCCAACTTATGCGGGACGCCTCAGTTTTGCTCTTAGAATAGGGGGTTTTTTAGGTCCCTGGTTAGCAGGCGTTGCATGGCACCAGTACGGCCCACATGCCGGCTTCTATTTTATGGCACTTTGGATTGGTGGTGGTTGGGTAGCAGGGTGGTTAGTTCCTGATATTAAATTAAAATGGGAAAACATAACCCCAGAAAAGCCTAACCTAAGAGATCTATTACCTCGTTGGTCTGATTACCGAGCGACATTCAGAATGCTTGGTATCGCCTCTGTCCTTCTCGTTACCGTGGTTACATTAGTTCGACAGACCGGATCAGGAATTCAGCTTTCTTTTTATCCCGTATGGCTAGACCAAATTGGTATAACTGCTGCAGATATTGGCTTCATGGTAGGCTGTAGCCACATCGTCTCCGCCTCATCATCTCTCTCTGTTGGATGGGTAACCCGCTGGATAAAACCGCAATGGTTACTCATCATTACAATAGGTCTTTCTGTCGCTATTATGGCGGGGACCCCATTATTTGGTAACAGCTTTATAACATTACCTTATATCGGAAAAATTTATTTTATCCTGTTCGGAGTTATATGCCTGCGCGGTCTCACCCAAGGATGGAATATGCCCCTGATGATGTCTATTGGCATGCAAGCTGTTTCGACTTCCGAACAGGGCAAAGTCGTGGCTCTAAGAATTACCACAAATAGATTAGCATCTGCGATAATCCCTTTACTCATGGGAGGCGTTGCGCAATGGATAGGTTTGGAGGAAAGTTTTTATGTAATAGGTGGAATTGGCCTCGGAGGATTGGCATTAACGGTCCTTTGGATGCTACGTTCCCCAGACTTAAAAAAATAATAACGCCTATCACCTATAAAAATATGCAAGTAAATAATTCCCAATCATACTCTATAAGAATGCAATCAGCCGTATACAGTACGGCATTTTTTAATGGCACGGTTCAATCTATGGGTACAACAATTGTAGCACTATTGGTTGTTGCCCTTATTGATAAAAACCTTGGCTTGTTAATTGGTGTTATCCTTGCCTCGAGGCAATTTTTAACAGTCACAATGTCTGTCTTATCGGGAACGATGATGGATAACTTCGGTACCAAGCGTGTTATTGTCGCCTTTGGCGCTGCTGGAGTTATATCCGCTTTAGCTTATCCCATGCTTGCGCCGATTTTTGGTGTAGAATTTGGCTCTAGTTTGCAAAACCCGAGCACCCTATTTGTATGTTCGATAATTCTTGTTCAAATGGTTTCAGGGTGGTCAGAAGCAACGGCATGGATAGGTAGCCAAACACTTGTCGGTCAATTGATGCGGGGTCAACCGATATATGCTGGCCGCATGACCTTTGTTGCACGAATTGGCGGTTTTCTAGGTCCACCAGCGATCGGTTATGCGTGGGATTTTTGGGGACCTTGGGGAGGGTTTGGGTTCCTGGCAATTTGGATTCTCGGTGGTATGGTAGCGGCTTCTTTTTTACCTGATACTCGAAAAGCCACACAGAGTTCTCAAAACCAATCTGACCATGAAATCTCCGTGGATTCAGAGGAAAACCCAATAAAAACATCCAGCTATATAGAGACTTTACGGCTTTTACTTATTCCCGCAGTGGCATTGGTCATAATGGTCACAGTTATGCGCCAAACGGGATCAGGTGTTCAAACCTCTTTTTATGTGGTTTGGCTGGGCGAGCACATCGGGATAGACGGTAGCACGATAGGCTGGCTTATAGGCGCAGCGAATGGCGCATCAGCTGTTGCCGCCTTATGCACAGCGCCTCTTTTAAAAAAATACTCGGCACACTGGTTACTAATTTTAATGGTGACTATTTCCGTAGTATCAATTGCCATAACACCAGCATTCGGAACCAACTTCGGAACTTTACTATTTCTAGCATTACTGGGTGGTATTTGTGTGCGTGGTTTTTCTCAGGGTTTAAACCTTCCTTTAATGATGATCATATTGGCAAGAAACGTTGCGCCACATTTTCAAGGAAGGGTCTCGGCTTTGAGAATTTCTTTTAATCGTTTTGGTGGCTTGCTTGTACCACCGGGAATGGGTGCCCTAGCCGATATGGAATTCGTCGGTGGATTAACTAATGCCTTCTATATAATCGGATTAGCCGGGGTTTTTGCGCTGGGTTGTCTATCTCTATGGGTAAAATTTTCGCCTTCATTTAAGAAATATTGATGCCCTTGAATTAAACCATAAGGGATAATATCCACGCACAAAAACTTTTGATGGAAAGTGCCGTTCAGTCTCTATTGTAGCGGTTTTAAAATAAAAAAGGGCGCCCTTCTGGGCGGCCTCTCTAGTAACTTATACAACAAAATTAACTTTTTCCGAAAATAATTTCTCTAGCTTTTTTAATAACAGCCGGGGAAGTTTCTATTAGAACTTTCTCCACAATCTTTTGAATGGTTTCGCCTTCACTTGGAATTAAACGGAGCTTAGCTTTTTTAAGCCTTACAGCGAATGCTTTATCCTTATTCATTGGCCGATAGGACTTACGCATTGTCTTAATTATTGAAGGCTTGACCCCTGGAGGCATGGCAAGGCCACGCCCGAGCGGGCCGGCGGACGCAATAAAGTTTACTACTGGCTTTTGACTTTCCGGAACAAGGTCAATGAGCATGGGTACGTCTGGCAAGTCAGGGTCTTTAAAAAAGCCTATCGATACAAGCAGGCTAATAAGGCTGTTCGCCGAGAACCGTAGTCCGATGCATTCGACGCGATTGTCCCTCTGGTACTCCAAGAAGTGCTAAATGAATGGTTGTCCTGTTATCCCACATTAAGAGATCACCTCGAGACCAACGATGACGGTAAACAAGGCTACGATTTTTAATATGGTCAAATAACTCATCTAACAGGGGCTGGGCTATATCATCATCGAGTTCCTTGATACCAATCGTAAAACGGGGTGAAATATATAACGCTTTTTGACTTGTATAAGGGTGAGTGCGAACAATAGGGTGAAAAGCATCAGGCGGTGACCTCTTATAATATTCGGGATCATTCATATGACGTACGGGCACAGTTAACCTCTGGTTCTTAAGCCGGTTGAAACTATGAATACCAGTCAGGCCCTCGAGACGCCCCTTCATATCATTTGAGAGTGTTTCATATGCACGGACCATATTTGTCCACTCTGTATCTCCACCATCTTTTGGTACCTTGATAGCATGAAGGATAGTATATCCTGTTGGTTTCTCTACATAAGAGTGGTCAGAGTGCCACTCACTTCCGCCATCGGGTAAGCCAATATAGCTGCCCTCCTTTTTCTCATTGGACAATATCATTACTTCAGGCTGATCATCCATTAGGTATTCCGGAGAAATGTGATATTGAATTTCTCCAAATCTCTTTGAAAAGGCGGTTTGTTGGGCAGGCGTCAGATTTTGTTCTTTCACTACAGCGATTAAATTCTGATGGAAAATATCACGCAATTCTATGAAAGTGCTATCGTCTATCGAAGCAAGGTCCACCCCGGAAACTTCGACACCAAGAGATTTTGACAATGGTTTAACCACCATTTTCATTATAGGAGCCTTTCCAAGTCTCTGTTCGATCTAAATTTAAATAACTATAACATAAAATGTATATTAACCAATGCAGGGAATAGAGATGTCAGTTAAACCGCCTCCTACTCCACCTATCCGACGTGTGATAACCGGACACGACCATAATAAACGCTCGGTGGTAAAGATTGATGACTTGGCTAGCAATCACAATTGGGAAGAAATGGTTAACAGAACCCTAGTTTGGTCATCAGATGAAATGCCTATAGAAATTTGGTCTAACACTGATTTTGGGGCAAGACAAATAGGGCGTCAGCCTTCTGGTAAAGGAACCCTAATATACTGTATAGATATCCTACCCGGGAATGACACTGTCATTAATCTTACAGATACACTCGATTACATTATTTGCCTGTCAGGACAGATTGACGTTAAAATCGATGCCAGTTCCACTATCAATTTAAAAGCTGGAGAACTGATGGTTCAGCAGGCAACTTCCCATGCTTGGGTCAATCAAGGCTCAGAGCCCTGTCGCCTTGTAATGGTGATGATAGATGCCAAGCGGAACCCAGGAATAGGTGAAGTGTCACCTCCAAGAATGAAACCGCATGGGGGCGCTGGAAACCCGCCCAATCCAGCAATAAAACGTGTAGTCACACAAAAATCTATAAATGAGAAAACACCTGTTGTCTGGCAAGGAACTGCTACGAATCATAAATGGTCTGGAAGGGGAATGGTTGCAACTTTAATTTGGTCCACCGATGAATGTCCTGCTGAAGTCTGGTCGGATGAAGACTATGGAGACCGGGCATTGGGAACCCAGCCTCCACGTAATGGGTCAAGGTTTACCATAAATGATTATCCCCCAGGAATGCCAGGACGCATGCACCGTACCGATACCCTAGATATTATCATTGTAATGGATGGTGAAATAGATATGGAGTTAGATGACGGGGTAGAAACTCATATAAAGAAAGGGGACATAATGATACAACAAGGAACAAATCACGCTTGGTGGAATCGAGCTGAAAAGACATGCCGGTTAGCCATTATTCTCTTGGATGCCAAGGAAGGTGGGCTAGAAATAACGGCATAAAATTGAACCTTTACCAAACTGTTTATACCCAAACACAATCGATCATGACATACTCTGGGTAAATATCAAAAATAATCCCGAATTGGTTGGAACTAGGTTACCATTTATATAGACGTACATAAATTTGAAATACCAAACATAATTTAAAAAGATTAAGTTTATGCCTTTAATACGAAACTTACTATTCCACGCCGCACGCCGCGCTATTAATGATGAACAATTTCGTCAAAAAGCCAATGAAACAATAGAAAAAGAAATTAAACCACGCATCCACGCAGCATTGTCTAAAGCAAAACCTCGAGTAGAAGAAACACGAAGGGACATAAAAAATATTACCGCAGAAACCAAGCCCTTAGAGAATCCAGCGAAATTTACTGGCCGGATAACACGCAGAATTTTAGACGAATTCAAAAAATGACAAATAAAATTTAAAATCGGCCTATTACTTAAGCTTTTGTTGCAAAAGTTCATTAACTATTTTCGGGTTAGCCTGTCCATCGGTTTTCTTCATAACCTGCCCTACAAACCAGCCTAATATTTTCTCATTGCCTGATTTATACTGCCCAACTTGGTCTGTTCCTTCGGCAATCACTTGATCTATTACAATTTCAAGCGCACCGGTATCCGATACCTGTTTCAAACCCTTTTCTTCGACGACAACCCTAGGGTCTTTGCCACTAGACCACATTTCAAAAAATACTTCTCGACCCGTTCGAGCAGAAATCGTTCCATCTGCAATTAATTCTACTAAAGAACCAATTTGGAAAGCCGAAATTGGACTATCCTTTATATCGAGTCCTTCTTTATTTAATTGTCCAAATAGATCACCCGTGATCCAGCTAGAAACCGCCTTGGCATCTCTCCCATTAGCAGCTTCTTCAAAGTATTCAGCTATACCCCGCTCCGCTATCAGTACATCAGCATCGTAGTTAGATAGCCCTAAATCATTGATAAACCTCTGCCTCTTCTCATCGGGCAACTCCGGTAAACCGGAACGAATTTCCTCAATAAATTCTTCAGATAAATGTACTGGAAGCAAATCCGGGTCTGGAAAATAACGATAATCGTGAGACTCCTCCTTAGACCGCATTGAACGGGTTATACCTTTATTAGCATCAAATAACCTAGTCTCCTGTTTCACCAAACCGCCACTTTCAATTAGTTCAATTTGGCGACGTGCTTCATACTCAATAGCTTGAGATACATAACGGATAGAATTAACATTCTTAATTTCACAACGAGTGCCTAACTCCTCGCCCGGCTTTCGTACCGAAACATTGGCATCACATCGAAGACTACCCTCCTCCATATTCCCATCACAGGTGCCTAAATATCTTAGAATCGCTCGTAATTTTGTGATATAGGCCGCAGCCTCCGCCGCAGACCTTAAGTCGGGCTCTGAAACTATTTCCATTAGAGGAATCCCGGACCGATTTAAATCGACATAGGTGCTCTCTGAATCCATATCATGGATACTTTTTCCGGCATCCTGCTCTAGGTGAATTCTCGTGATACCAACTGTGCGTCTGTTACCATTTTCTAGATCAATGACTATTTTACCTTTGCCCACTATCGGGTCACTAAACTGCGAAATTTGATATCCCTGAGGTAAGTCCGGATAAAAATAGTTTTTCCGGTCAAACACAGAAACCTTGTTTATTTCTGCCTTAATTCCCAATCCCGTTTTTACCGCTTGTTCGATCGCCCTTTCATTTATTACAGGAAGCATCCCCGGCATTGCTGCGTCGACTAAGGAAACTTGTTCATTCGCTTCGGCACCAAACGCTGTATCCGCCCCTGAAAAAAGTTTTGCATTAGCGATCACTTGTGCGTGAACTTCCAGGCCTATGATTACTTCCCAGTCACCTTGTTGGCCTTGAACCAAATTTTCTATATCAGTCACATTAAGCCCCTCCCCGTACTGCCATAGTGGAGATCAGTGTCAGCAACGCATACATGCAAGAACGCATGAACCATACCCGGAGTAAACGCTTCCGATAGTCCATCTTTAACTGCTCTGCTGCTTTAAAACTCTCAGCCCCTCTGAGCGTAGCTTCGAATTTAGGCTTTGCATCTCTATGAATTTCAAAGACTGCGTAGGCCTGTACCAACAATGCCACCCCAAAAGCGTAAATACCTCCTAAATTCGTAAACGTGAAATATTGATATCCGACCACGCCAAGCCCAATATGAATCAGGACATACCAAAAATGATAACGCATAACCCGTCTACACCTTTAAACCCGGTCTAGAGTCAAAATCCGCACTCTGTTCCAGGACTTCGGCAACTCGAAACAGAGTTACCTCATCAAAGGCTTTAGTAATAATTTGCAGTCCTAGTGGTAGACCGTCAGTAGAAATGCTGGCAGGGACAGAAATACCCGGTAACCCAGCAAGACTTGCAGGTACCGTCATAACGTCATTAAGGTACATTCCCAGTAAATCGTCAGTCTTCTCTTGATGAGCAAATGCAGCACTAGGAACGGTTGGCGTTAAAATAGCATCAACTTTTTTGAAAACCTCTGAAAACTCGTCTGCGATCAACTTTCGAACTTTCTGAGCCTTAATATAGTATGCATCGTAATACCCCTCAGATAGAACATATGTGCCCATGAGCACACGGCGACGCACCTCTGGTCCAAACCCGGCAGCACGAGTATTCTCATACACCTCGTCCAGCGTGCTTCCCTCTACCCGTAATCCGTAGCGCATACCATCATAGCGAGCCAAGTTAGAGGAAGCTTCTGCCGGCGCAATAATATAATATGCGGGGAGTGCATATTTTGTATGAGGGAGACTTACTTCTATGATTTCAGCACCTGCATCTTCAAGCCACTTAAAACCTTTATCCCATAGGTCTAGTATTTCTTGATCGGTGCCGTGAATTCGATACTCCCCGGGAATGCCTATTCTCAACCCTTTTAAATCCTGACCGATCAATGCTTGAAAATCGGGTATAGGAGCTGCGGAAGAGGTTGTATCTTTAAGATCTAACCCAGCCATTGATTGCAGAAGAATTGCTGCGTCTCGGACAGTCCTAGTCATAGGGCCAGCCTGATCCAGTGAAGAAGCAAAGGCAACAATACCCCACCTGGAGCAACGTCCATAGGTTGGCTTCATGCCAACGATGCCACAAAATGCGGCAGGCTGACGGATTGAACCTCCCGTGTCGGTACCTGTCGCAGCAAGGCACATTCGTGCGCTCACCGCAGCTGCAGAGCCACCCGAAGAGCCGCCCGGAACCAGCGGCCTATTATCTGAAGTGCGTCTCCAAGGGTTAACTGCCGGTCCGAAGTAGCTAGTTTCATTAGATGAGCCCATCGCAAATTCATCCAGGTTGGTTTTTCCAAGCATCACCATACCTGCCGACATCAAATTTTCTGTTACCGTTGACTCATAAGTGGGTACAAAATCTTTAAGAATTCGTGAAGACGCGGTACTTGCAACACCTTTTGTACAAAAAAGGTCTTTGATGGCTATGGGTAGCCCTTCCAAGGCACCAACTTGACCCTTAGCTCGACGTTGGTCTGACATTTCTGCGTCAGCCATCGCCCTTTCCGGTGTTTCTGTAATAAATGCATTTAGAGGACGAAAGTTTTCCATAGCCAGAAGGCAGGACTCAGTCAGCTCTCTTGACGAGAAATCTCCTTTGGTTAAACCCTCTTGCGCTTCTGATAAGGTGAGACCAGCCAAGCTAGACATCATTCAAGCACCTTTGGCACAACAAAGTAACCCTTATCAGTTTTAGTTGCATTTTTTAAAATCTCAGCCTTGCAATTCCCGTCAGTTACCAAGTCCTCCCGCTGACGTAATACAATATCTTCCGCTGCAGATGCCATTGGATCCACGCCTTCGGTTTTTACTTCATTGAGTTGTTCAACCCATCCAATAATTTTAGACAGTTCACCAGCGAGCACATCAAGGTCTTCCTCAGGAATCTTAATCCGAGCTAGTTTTGCTATGCGAGACACAGTAGATTTATCGACTGACATGGCGTATCCAGTTCAAAACTTATGGTTAAAGGGTTCCATTTATACTAAGATGATCCGGTAGAATTTAATAATCACCTATTAAATTCTTACTTTTTAAAGCGCGCGGAAGGTAGCATTCGTCATGACGGTTCGCAAGCTTATAGACTTTGTGGAACTATTAACCCCTAACAGGCGGCTATTGGGTTTAGACATCGGCGAAAAAACGGTGGGTTTAGCTCTGTCAGATTTATCGAGGACAATAGCAACACCAATGCGAACACTCGTGCTAAAAAGGTTTTCACAGGTAGCTGTCCAAATTCTTGATATATGTGTTGAGCACGAGGTAGCAGCCCTAATTATCGGCTTACCTGTTAATATGGATGGGACCGAAGGCCCTCGCTGTCAATCGGTCCGGCAATTTGCCCGCAACCTAGAGGCGCATTTCGATATGGAGATGGCCTTCTGGGATGAACGCTTATCGACCGTTGCTGTAACAAAAACCATGATTGAAGCTGACATTTCGAGAAATAAACGAGCTATGAATGTTGATAAACTGGCCGCCTCCTATATTCTGCAAGGTGCCCTTGATTTTATCAAAAATCATGATAACTCGCCTAATATAAGATACCCAGATGGTTGGGAGTGATTTCCAACTATTTTAATATAGTATAGGAAAAAACTTCGATGACGATTTTGTTAGCTAGTTGTATTGGACCAGTTGAACGCTGGGTAAAACCACTTCGGTCTGCCTTACCAAAGGAAAATATTTACCTTGATACTGATAAATATGACCCAAAATTGATTGAAGTCGCTTTATTTGCTCATAAAGCACCCGGTACACTTCAACCCCTAACTAATTTAAAGTTAATTATTGGTCTACAGGCAGGAGTAGAAGACCTTCTAACGGACCCAGACCTCCCTGATAACGTACCAATCGTTAGGTCCAGTTCACCAGTTGGTGACCCTATGATTGCCGAATATGTTTTGCTCCACGTATTACGACACCATCGGCAGATGCCGTTCTTTATCGAAAATCAACGCCAATTGATTTGGGAAAAACCCGATGTATTGCAAGCGAGCGAGAGGCAAATTGGTTTCATGGGGATGGGACTAATAGCCGGCGCTTGTGCTGATCTAGTCAAAACAGTTGGTTTTGAGGTTTCTAGTTGGACAAGGACCCCAAATAGTCGTCCAAATATTCAAAACTTTTTTGGCGGTCGACAATTAGAAGCTTTTCTCCACAGTGTTGATATTCTGGTAAACGTTTTACCTCTAACAAAACACACAAAAAACATTTTAAACAAGAACAAGTTCAAAATGCTGCCCCGCGGCTCCAGCATAATTAATATTGGCCGAGGACAACATATAGTAGATAAAGACCTCATCGAAACTTTAGACGCTGGCCATCTCACTGGAGCAACACTTGATGTATTTCGGCAAGAACCACTACCAACCAATCACCCATTTTGGAGGCATCCTAAAATTACGCTAATGCCGCATACAGCGCGAAAAACTCGGCCAACGGACATAATCCCTCAAATAAAAGAAAATATTCGTCGGCTTCGCGCAAAAGAGCAGCTGCTACAATTAGTAAACATTGACGCAGGGTATTGATAAATTTTGTACATATAAATTGCAATTAACATGCAAGCTAATTAAAAATGCAGCACACATCACCTCCATATGTTTGATATAGCTACTAATATTCTGCCTATCTTTCTTCTGATAATTCTGGGCAATTTTTTAAAAAGATCTGGTCTTATAGGGGAAGGGTTTTGGAGACCTGCTGAAAAACTAACCTACTACATTCTTCTGCCAGCGTTAATTATCCGCAGTATAACTCAGGCAGACCTGACAAATATTCCTATCGGAGCAATGACGCTGGTAATCTTGTTACTTGGAACAAGCATGATAATGCTGGCACTCTTCATTAAACCATTATTGCGAATTGATAACCCGGGATACTCATCTGTTCTTCAGGGTGCCACCCGTATCAACGCCTATATCTGTTTTGCAATAGGAGATGCACTTTACGGTTCCGAAAGCGTAGCTTTATGTGCCTACTTTCTCGCGGTAATGATGCCCTTTATCAATACTACCCTTACACCGCTAATTTCCGGTTTTTCAAGCTCTGGAAAGGCCGACTGGTCCCGCGTTTCATTACAAATAATCCAAAACCCAATCATTATTAGCTGTGCCGTAGGTTGGATAATTAATACACTGGCATTTCAAATTCCCACGTGGTCGATTACATTCTTATCAATTCTCGACCAAGGCACATTACCTATCGCACTTTTGTGTATTGGAGCTGGACTTGTTGTCACCTTGGACCGATCTCGCCTCCTTGCCATAGGAACCGCGATTATCCTCAAACTCTTTTTTATGCCTGCCATTTCTATAGCACTCTGCATACAATTTGGAATTTTCGGACTGCCAATGGCGATCATTGTGCTTTTTGGAGGAGCGCCGGCTTCCCCGGCTTCATATATTCTAGCTCGTCAAATGGGGGGAGACGCGCCATTAATGGCTGCAATTTTATCGGCACAGACTATAATTGCCGCTTTAACCCTGCCAATTGTGTTATTCTATATTACACCCTTCGTTAATCAGTAGTTTCCGTCCCTTTAAAAATATTTTATACCCGTAATAATTTTATAATAGAAACTAGATTTGGGCTAATTGCATGTATTACGATGCTGACAAAAATGATCATGGACTTCCATACAACCCGATAAAATCGCTAACGGTTCCCCGCCCTATTGGTTGGATCAGTACTATCAGTCGAAAGGGCGTTGGAAATTTAGCACCCTTTAGCTATTTCAATGGTTTATCTTACAACCCGGCGTTCGTTATGTTCTCTGGAGGGTCAAGAACTGACGGAAGTAAAAAAGACTCCGTAATTAATGCTGAAGAAACCGGCGAATTTGTATTTAATATATCAACATATAATACAAAGGATAAGATGAATGATACCAGTTGGATTGAAGATGCCGACATTGATGAATTGGCGGAGGTCGGTCTGACTCCCTTACCTTCTGTTAATGTTTCTCCTCCCCGTGTTGCAGAATCCCCCGCGCATTTCGAGTGTATATACCATCAAACCGTTACCCTACCGGGAAATACACCGGAAGCCGTTCATCATGTTGTTTTTGGGAGAGTCATTGGAGTGCATATAGACGATGAATACATCACAGAGGACGGGTTAGTAGACACGCTTAAGATGAGGATAATAGCGCGCCTCGGCTATAAAGACTACACTACAGTAGAAAGTAAATTTTCTATGGAGAAACGCACATTAGAGGATAATTATTTACCCGAATCCTCGACTTAGACCATCTTATAAAAAAGTTTTTATGGTTAGGCAGCAACCCGGGTAGTACCCGCATCACATGCCTCAATCGCTCTCACTGCAGAATCTCTGACTGCCTCAGGTTCTAACAATGCCCACTGACAGATCCTACGAAAATCTATGCTATCAGTCAGCAACCATTCTCTTGCTTCTTCTCTTAGAACTCTTGCCTCTCGCGCTTCCACGTCCACACTATCATTGTTGATACCCCTGCGATTTAAAGCATCATGGAAGGCGCGGGCGATGACAGCCCTGAATAAAGTAACCTCACCAGCGACAGCAGAAATATTAGTCATCTCCCGACTACTCGGATCAAAACTCATTTTTATCCCCCCCAAACAACCACAACCATTGCAACTATGGTATGTTTCTATTTTTTGAGCTTTTTTAATAACTGACTCTATCTTCTATCTTTGATAATAGGCCAGACTTAAAAAAATGTGTAGTATTTTTTTAGATTTGTCTCAAAAAAGCGAATTTCCTCATTAAAGTGGAAAATCGCCGTATTTCTGTTCTGTCTTTAGAAAGATTTGGTATAATTATTGCAGGATTGATAAAAATTTGAGGAATTATCGGTGATAGACCCAATCAGTTGGAATTTCGCATGGCCATATTTATTAACCGCTTTTATTGGGGGTTACTCGATCGGTGCTATCCCATTTGGGTTGATATTTACCAAGCTGTCCGGAGCAGGCGATATCCGTGATATTGGTTCTGGGAATATTGGAGCTACTAATGTGCTTCGAACCGGAAAAAAGGGTGTAGCAGCAGCCACTCTTTTAGCCGACATTCTCAAGGGTGCGTTTGCAACACTTTTAGGTAAAATGTTCGGCCCGGATATCGCTGTTCTGGCCGCCACCGGTGCTTTTCTGGGACATCTTTTTCCTATTTGGCTTAAATTTAAAGGCGGCAAAGGTGTCGCAACTGCCATTGGTATAATTCTTAGCTTATCTTGGTCCTCAGGCCTTATAGCCATCGGCGTATGGGTTATGACGGCTCTTCTTTTTAGATATTCTTCACTTGCCGCTTTATTGGCGGCTATTGCAGCTCCCTTCTCAGCCTGGTGGCTCTCTTCCCCGCAATTTACAGAACTATTTATTTTGATTTCTACCCTTATATGGATAAGACATCACTCTAATATTCGCCGCCTTTTGATAGGAAAAGAGTCTAAAATCGGCGCCAATGTGAGTACGAATAAAAAAATTAAGAAAAAATAAAATTACATCTATAGCGTTAATTTTGGAGTCAACACTGACAGGCTAACCTCCTTCAGAAGGCTCAAATTGAAATTATAAAAATGTTCCAAACAAGTATAACAAGTGTTGACGAACAGCTTCACGAGTGCCAATTGTCATTTATTGGTAATACTTAAGGCTAGCAATCGGAGTTTAAATACAACCTGATTGTGTCCTAAGTTTCAAGTAAACTCTTTTTTTTACTATAAACTTTTTTATGAGAATTTGAATAGATATGGACGTTGTTGTAGTAGAATCGCCTGCTAAGGCCAAGACAATCAACAAGTACCTGGGTAGTAATTATAAAGTACTCGCTAGCTATGGTCATGTCCGCGACTTACCGCCAAAAGATGGTTCAGTAAACCCCGATAAAAACTTTGATATGTTATGGCAAGTAGGAAAAGGGTCAGAAAAACATCTTGAGGCCATTGTTGAAGCAATACGAGAAGCAGATCATTTATACTTGGCAACCGATCCGGACAGGGAAGGCGAAGCAATTTCATGGCATGTTCAAGAAGAATTAGAAAAGCGTAACGCGCTCGACGGAATAAATGTTCAACGCGTCGTTTTTCATGAAATAACAAAAGACGCTGTTAGTCATGCAATAGATAATCCACGATCTCTTGATCGAGGACTTATTGAAGCCTACCTCGCACGACGAGCGCTCGATTATTTGGTTGGCTTCACCCTTTCGCCTGTACTTTGGCGGAAATTGCCTGGAAGCCGATCAGCCGGCAGGGTCCAGTCAGTTGCGCTAAGGTTGATTAGCGAGCGCGAGAATGAAATCGAAAAATTTGTTCCACAGGAATACTGGTCGGTCAAAGCAACGTTTACAACTCGACAAGGGGGTATTTTATCTTCTCATCTTACCCACCTTGATGGAGAAAAGCTTAATCGTTTCTCTATCTCCGATGAAAATTCGGCAAAACAAGCTGTTGAATCCGTAGAATCTGGCGAATTCCGTGTGACTTCGATAGAAAGAAAATCTGTTTTCCGTAATCCGCAACCACCCTTTACTACTTCTACTATGCAACAGGAGGCATCGCGAAAGTTGGGATTTGGGGCGGTTAGAACCATGAGGGTTGCTCAAAAACTTTATGAAGGAATTGATATTGACGGGGAGACTTTGGGCCTGATCACATACATGCGAACCGACAGCAATCAGATGGCACAAGAAGCAATTACCTCCAGCCGTAATCTAATAAGAAAACAATTTGGTGATGAATATGTTCCAGATACGCCAAATATTTTCCGCAATCGTTCAAAAAATGCACAAGAAGCCCACGAAGCAATTCGTCCAACCGACTTCTCGAGGTTACCCAAAGATTTAGGTGCATACCTAGATAAAGACGGACAACGCCTTTACGAGCTGATTTGGAAACGTGCCGTTGCTAGCTCCATGCAAAAAGCAGCTCTTGAACAGGTCACTATTGACACATCAACCATCGACCGAAAAACAGTTATGCGCTCGACAGGTTCTGTCATAATCTTTGATGGATTTCTCACCTTATACCAAGAGGATCGCGATGATCCAACTGAAGATGAAAGTCCGGAGTCTAAAATTCTTCCGAGAGTGACCGAGGGCGAACAATTACAAACCAATTCTGTTGATAAAGAGCAGCATTTTACCAAACCGCCCCCACGTTTTACGGAGGCGAGTCTTGTTAAAAAAATGGAAGAATTAGGAATTGGACGCCCATCCACCTATGCATCAATCATTTCTGTATTACAGGATAGAAACTATGTCCGAATTGTAAATAAACGATTTGAACCAGAAAACAGGGGCCGAGTAGTTACTGCATTTCTTTCCGGATATTTTGAGCGATATGTAGAATACAATTTTACCGCTGAACTGGAAGACAGGTTGGATTTAATCGCAAGAGGCGATACAAACTGGACGCAAGTACTTAGTGACTTTTGGAACGCTTTCCAAGAGGCGATCAAAGGAACTGAAAATTTAAAGATTTCCGACGTAATCGATACTTTGGATGCCGACCTAGGTCCGCATTTTTTTCCGGCCCGCGATGATGGTTCAGATACACGGGTATGCCCTTCGTGCAAGGATGGGCGCCTAGGACTAAAGCTCGGAAAAAGTGGTCCCTTTATAGGTTGCAGTAACTATCCTGACTGTAAATTTACAAGGCCGCTATCGGTTGCTACAGCAGAAGACGATGAGATTGCTGCTTTGTCACTTCCTAAGGAATTAGGAATTGATCCAAAAACCGAAAAAGGGGTCACACTTCGTAAAGGTCCATTCGGATTCTACGTTCAGTTGGGAGAAGCAGAGGGAAAAACAAAACCTAAAAGAGCCACACTACTCAAGAATTACTCACCATTAGAAATTACGCTTGAATTAGCTCTCTCGCTTCTCGCTCTACCAAGAGATATCGGGCCTCATCCCGAAACTGCAGAGTTGATTCAAGCGGGTGTCGGGCGTTTTGGGCCGTATTTAAAAATGGGGTCAGTATACACTTCCCTGAGTAATGATGAAGATATTTTATCACTAGGTTTAAATCGAGCAGTAGCAATTATTAAGGAAAAACCATCAAAAAAACAGGGGCCCGCTGCTGCCATCAGAGACTTAGGTAACCATCCTGAGGATGGGAAACCTGTTAAGGTTTTTAAAGGTCGCTACGGACCCTACGTGAAACATAACAGTATAAACGCCTCCATTCCTAAATCAGAGACAGAGGAGTCCATTACCTTAGATATAGCAGTCGAATTGCTTACAGTGCGCGCCGCAAAAGGAAAGAAGTCAAAAAAAGCCTCTCGTAAAAAAACCGTTAAGGCCAATAAGTAAATCAAAGCAAGTCAAACGTGCAAAAAACCCCAACCCGTTCCAGTCTTCCGACAGAGAAGCAGATTTTAGAATTTGTTAACCTCAATTCAAAACCACTTGGAAAACGTGATTTCGTTCGACATTTTAGGCTAAGCACTTCAAACAGAAGAATGCTTATCGGATTGTTGGAGGATCTTGTCAAAGAAGGAAAAATTCAACGCGGTCGAAATAGGCGTTATGTCTCTAACTATTATCTTCCCTCAGTTTCTGTAGTGGAGGTTACAGGGCTTGATGAAGATGGCGAAGCTATCCTAAAGTTATCGGACAAACATTTTGAAAAATCAAAAGAAAAAATATTTCTTAATAGTAGACCTGTTATCAAACCAGCCCCCGGTATTGGAGACAAACTTTTAGTTAAGTTAAAAGCCAAGAAATACGGATATGAAGCGCGCATTATAAAACGTCTGCAAAAGAACCCACAAAATCTAATTGGACTTTTTCATAGTCAGCCAGACTGCGGTTTGGTAACTCCCTCTGATCGACGACTAAAAACAAAGTTTATAATTAATAGCAAGGAAACAAACGGGGCCGTTGACGGGGAGCTCGTCGAATGTGAGACAATTTCCGGCCAGGAATTTGGCCTGCCCCGCGCTCGAATAATAAAAATTTTTGGCAATAGCCAATCTGTGAGCGCTATTACAGCATCAATCATTAGCAAACACGAAATTCCCAAACAATTTACTGAATCAGCATTCCTTCAAGCCAAAAACAGCAAGGCTGCTCCGCCCAAAAATCGTGTTGATATAAGACATATTCCATTGGTCACTATAGACGACAAAAACGCACGTGACTTCGATGATGCTGTTTGGGCTGAAAGAACAAAGAATAATGATGGTTGGCACATATTAGTCGCTATTGCCGATGTCTCGCATTACGTTCGACGAAATGACTCCCTTGATCAGGCGGCACGAAATAGAGGAAACTCCGTTTATTTTCCCAATACTGTCATTCCGATGTTACCCGAAAAGCTTTCAAACGGCTGGTGTTCCCTTCTTCCCAATGAAGACAGACCCTGCCTCGTCGTCGATATTTGGATTGATGATGCGGGAAACAAGAAACGACATAAATTCTCTCGTTGTATAATGCGGTCTGCGGCTCGGCTTACCTATTCGGAAGTCCAAGATAGTTACAATCAAAAGAAAGAAATAGACTCAAATATTTCATCTAAGCTAATTGATAATCTATATGGAGCCTTCCTTTCTTTGGATAAGCACAAGAAAAAACGAGGTGCAATAGACTTAGACAAACAGGAGTATCATTTTTCTTTGTCTAAAGATGGATTAATTCTAGGTATAGAAAAAGGAGTTAGGCTCGATAGCCATCGACTCATAGAAGAATTTATGATTTTAGCCAATCGATGTGCTGCAGAAACATTGGAAAGTAATAATTCGCTTTGTATGTATAGAACGCACGAGCGCCCAGATACCATCAGTGTAAAAGCGTTAAGAAAGTATCTAAAACTATTGGGAATAAAATTTGGCGACGGACAATCGGTCCGACCCCGTCATTTTTCCCAATTAATTGAAAAAACAAAAGATCGAAAAGATGTACTGGGTATTCAAGATGCTATTTTACGTTGCCAGTCCCGCGCAGTTTACAGCCCAAAAAATATTGGTCACTTTGGCCTAGCACTGCGCCGATATGCACATTTCACTTCACCAATTCGTCGTTACTCGGATCTTTTAGTCCACCGAGCGTTAATTAGTTGCATAGATACGCCGAATAAAGAGCAGGAAAATGATAATCTCGAAACTTTTATTGAATGTGGTAGGCACATTTCAATGACGGAACGTCGTGCTATGGCCGCTGAGAGAGAATTATTCGATAGAATGGCTGCTTTATATTTATGGAATCAGGAAGGCAACACTTTTTCTGGATATGTAACGGGCGTTGAAAGATTTGGACTCTTCGTAGAGATAAACGAAGTCGGAGCTTGTGGTTTTATTCCTGTTTCAACTCTTGATGTTGGCTATCATCGATTTGATGAGGATCGCCGATGTCTCTTCAACGAAAGAACAAATACAAAATTTCAACTTGGAGACTATATAAACGTCCGTCTCAAAGAGGTAAATCTTGCAACCGGTGGCCTTATGTTGGAGGTGAAACAAAAAGAAAAAAACTTTAACACTAAAAAACAATTATTCGTCGTAAGGTAAGTGCAAACTTAATGAGGATAATTAGGCCTTTGTGTTAAAATGAATTTTACAAAAAAATACTTGTTGCTACTCAGTATCATTATCTTAAATTAGGAAAAGAGTGGACCAACCTGTAGCGAAAACCTTGACATAGAATATCCGTCTATTATGTTGCAGCCTTCAATTTATTTTTAATGGAGCCTTTAGCTATGGCTAAAGCAAATTCTTTGCAGATAAAACTTGTTAGCAGTGCTGATACGGGATTTTATTATATTACTCGTAAAAACCCTAGAACCTTAACTGATAAGGTTGAAATGCGTAAATACGACCCCATCGTACGGAAACACGTAATATTCAAAGAAGCAAAGATAAAATAAAAGCTCTACCTTTGCATCTTTAATGAAACCAAATGATGAAATATTCCTTTACTATTTTGAGAGTGAAGGAATCAACTCCTAAAAGGCGAGTTTGTGAAAACTACATTGAGCCTGATGTTAGTTTGGTAGAGGCTTAATTAAAACCAATCTGAAAAATTTTTAAGTTTCTTTCGTTGGCGGCATTGAAATCCGAATGTGCAATTCTTCCAACCTTTCGGAATCGACGGGCGCTGGTGCACCCATCATCAAATCTTGAGCCTGCTGCGTCATAGGAAACATAGTAACTTCTCTTATATTTTGTTCTCCGGCTAACAACATTACCATCCTATCGATTCCGGGAGCAGATCCCCCATGGGGAGGAGCACCAAATTTCAAAGCATTTAACATTCCAGAAAACCGAAGTTCCACCTCTTCCTTGTTATATCCGGCCAGAGAAAAAGCTTTATACATAATTGCCGGCAGATGATTTCTAATGGCTCCACTTGACAGCTCTACACCATTACAAACGATATCGTACTGATAGGCTTTTATTTTTAATGGATCGTCACTTTCTAACGCTTCTAAACCACCTTGCGGCATTGAAAATGGATTATGACTGAAAATGAGCCTTCCGGTGCGTTCATCACGCTCATACATGGGATAATCAACTATCCAGCAAAATTTAAATTGATCCTCTTGAATTAAATTTAGTTCAGCACCAATTCGGTCCCGTGCTAAACCGCCAAAACGGCAAGCTTCCGCTTCAATGTCACAAACAAAAAAAACAGCACCGTCATCGGCAATCCCTGTTAATTTTTTTAATTGTTCCATTCTTTCAGTATCGAGAAATTTGGAGATTGGGCCCTTTCCTTCCCCATCGCTAAAAATAATATACCCAAGGCCACCAGCTCCTTCTTCTCGTGCCCAATCATTAAGCTTATCAAAAAAACTGCGGGGCATTTTATCGGCGCCAGGTGCCGGTATTGCCCTTACAACCGCCCCTTTTTCTATCGCAGAAGAAAAAATCTTGAAATCGGTACCACTCCAAACATTTGTGACATCAGTCATAACAATCGGATTACGAAGGTCGGGCTTGTCATTACCATATTTTAGCATGGATTCTGCGAACGGAATTCTTGGAAACGGTATAGGTGTTACCGACTTCCCTTCTCCAAATTCCACAAAAATTCCATGCAAAACCGGCTCTAGTGCCTCAAAAACATCATCTTGTGTTACAAATGACATTTCGACATCGAGTTGATAGAACTCACCAGGGGACCTGTCAGCTCTAGCGTCTTCATCTCTAAAGCAAGGAGCTATCTGGAAATAACGATCAAATCCAGCAACCATAATCAATTGTTTGAATTGCTGCGGCGCTTGGGGTAACGCATAAAAATTTCCAGGATGAATCCTGCTTGGAACAAGAAAATCGCGCGCACCCTCTGGGGAAGTCGAGGTCAAAATAGGTGTCTGAAACTCAGTAAAACCTTGTTCTGTCATCCGCCTTCTTATGCTTGAGACTACTTCAGACCTAAGTTGAATATTTTGGTGTAATCGGTCACGCCTAAGATCTAAAAACCGATATCGCAGGCGAGTTTCTTCCCCATAATCCATATCAGAATTTACTTGAAGTGGAAGCGGGTCAGCCTCAGCCAGCACCTCTGCATCGCTGATGATCAACTCTACCTCTCCAGTTGATAGGGTCGCGTTAATTGTTTCATCACTTCGTCGTAAAATTTTACCAGTAACACATACTACAGATTCTAATCGTAGATCATCAATCTTTTGAAATTCCGAATTTGAACTATCAACTACACATTGGGTAATTCCAAAATTATCTCTTAAGTCTATAAATAATAAATTACCGTGATCCCGTTTACGGTGAACCCACCCCGAAAGTCTTGCGATCTTCCCTGCGTCGGTAATTCTCAGGGCGTCACAGCTATGTGTCCTATATTGATGCATTATATTTCCCGCGAGGACAAAATTAAAACATAAACTACGAACGGAATGGCCACATAACGGCTTATCTTGTCAAGGGTCTAGGACTTAAATTAGCATTTTCTTTCCTGTTATCAGAAAATTGTGTATAGCTAAGTCATGACTCTTATTGTCGAAAATAAAGTTTTAATGTCTTTTTGTAATAGCCTAAGTAAAACAGACTTTATTACTGTGGATACAGAGTTTTTAAGAGATAAAACCTACTGGCCAAGATTATGTTTGATTCAGATTGGTGGTCCCGATCAAGAAGCCGCAATAGACGTTCTAGCTGAAGGTTTAGACCTAACACCCGTTTTAGAGCTGATGAAAAAACCAGATTTATTAAAGGTATTTCACGCAGCCCGTCAAGATTTTGAAATTTTTTATCGCATTATGGGTGAGCTACCGTTCCCAGTGATAGATACTCAAATCTCTGCGATGGTATGTGGATTTGGTGACTCTGTGGGATATGAAACTCTAGTTAGCCAACTTATCAAAAAGAAAATTGATAAATCTATGCGTTTTACCGAATGGCAAAAACGCCCTTTATCTAAAAAACAATTAGATTATGCACTAGCCGATGTTACTCATCTTCGGATTATTTATGAAAAACTCTCCCAAATGGTAGATAATAATAATCGAAAAAACTGGATAAAAGAGGAAGTTAATGCTCTTCTCGACCCAACTTTATACACCTTTGATGTTCGTGAGGCTTGGAAACGTTTAAAAATTAAAAACCCTACTCCAAGGCTTCTAGGTATCATTCGGGAGCTTGCTGCATGGAGAGAAAATGAAGCACAATCTCGCAATGTGCCACGCAATAGAATTGCTCGTGATGATGTGATTTTATCCTTAGCAATACAAAAACCTCGTAGTCTCAACGCACTTGGCATGGTACGCGGACTCAATGATCGACAAAAAACTGGCCGCACCGCTAACAAAATCCTTGCTGCAATTTCCGATGGAATAGCTGTTCCAATCGACGAATGTCCTAAAGTTTTAAAAACACGAAAAAATAAGGGAAAATCTCGGCCGACCTCTGACTTATTAAAGGTTTTATTGAAATTGAAGTGCGAAGAACACTCCGTGGCTCAAAAACTCATCGCTAGTGCGGATGAAATTGACGAATTAGCAAGAAATGATGGGGCTAAAATTCGTGCACTAAACGGTTGGCGCCGCAAAATATTTGGCGAAGACGCTTTAGCTTTGAAACACGGTAAGATCGCCGTAACAATGAAAAATGGTAAATATAGAATTATCAATATCTAACATTAATCAATTCACGCATCAACAGCAGAACTTTTTATGATAGATCTCACTAATGGTACGGTAATCATCTTTTTTTCTGCTAAAGCTACCTCGTCAATAAGGCCAACAAGTTCTTGTGCTGCGGCGATACTCCTATCCATACGACGAACTAAATATGGAACTACTTCCGCTTTCACTTTAAGCTGACGGTCTGTGAATAATTTGATTAATACAGCTTCCAGTAGGGCATCATCCGCCAGAGTTAAATTGATTACCGGCGAAGACTTAAGTCTAGAACCGAGATCCGGTAACAAAAATTTCAACCTAGCCGGAGGACTCAAAGCCGTCACTAATATTGAGCCTCTATATTCGGCCACTACATTATAAAAATTTAGAAGCAAATTTTCGTTCTCAATTCCTTCAGATAAATCTAAAATGAAGATACAAAAACCCGGGGAAATGTTTTTTAAATTTTCAGCAACTGTTGACTGCTTGATATGACGAGCTCCTGATTTTTCCTGCCAAACCGCTGCCAAGTGGCTTTTCCCAGAACCAGGTGGTCCGTATAGCCATATTAGGGGGGTAGGCCAATTAGGCCAGAGGTCGATATAGGCTATTGCCTCCTCATTACAGCTTGAAACAAAGAAATCTTCCCGTCCAAAAGCGGGCCGGTGATGTAAATTTAAAATTAATTGCCGTCTATCAATCATCAAGAAAAGTATTTATTTCTCTAAATCAGAATATGAAAGGCTTGCCTTATATTTAAGAATACCAAAACGTCCTACTACGCCAATTATAGCAGCCGCAGGTATTGCTAACAGGATACCGGTAAAACCAAATAGTGTCCCCCCTGCCAGCAGGGCAAAAATTATCCAGACAGGGTGCAGTCCGATTTTGTCTCCAACTAATTTAGGGGTAATAAAATTACTTTCCAGAAATTGTCCGGCAAAGAAAATCAGCGCAATGATAAGTATGGGGCCCCATTCCCCGAATTGGGCGATGGCAACCCCAATACCAACTACAAAGCCAATCAGCATTCCGAAATATGGAACGAAAGACACGAGACCGGTAACTAGACCGATAATGAAACCAAATTCTAGTCCCATAATACTCAATCCAGCACCATAGAAAACACCTAACAGAATACAAACCGAAATTTGTCCCCTTACAAAAGCGGCAAGAACGTAATTAATTTCGGAAAATTGGTGCCTAATAATTGGCAAATGTTTTCGAGGTATCCAGCCATCTAAAATTTCTAAAATTCGATCCCAATCTCGAAGTAAATAGAACATAACAATTGGCGTGATGAATAACAAAGATACGATATTGAGCAGCGCAACCCCACCACCCCAAATGCTCGAGAATAAGTTACCTAACCAAGTCATCACATCTGAATTTATTAAACCAGTTAGGCTTTTTTTTATGGTACTGATATCAGTTTCTGTAAAATGGGGCTGAAAGGTTGCGATAAGCGTTAAGACTTTAGCTTGGATCGAGCTTAGGTAACTTGGAAGGCGAACACCGAACTCGAGAATTTGGGTGTGCAATATCGGCATAATTAGGAGTATGGAGGAGAACACTGCGAGCACAGAAAATAAGGTAAGAGTGGCAGCCCCTATCCACCTCGGTATCTTCCATTGTTCAAGTTTGTCTAATAATGGGTCAAACAAATACGCAAGTGCCATCCCAGCCACGAATGGAAATAATATGTCTCCTAATAACCACAGCAAACCTATTAGAAATAGCAATGCTATCAACCAGTACCACCCTTTTTGGCCGTTTACACTCATTTATTTACGGCTCCTTCATCATGCTCTGCATTTTTTCCCCAGCTAACGATATATGCACCCCCTGAGGCCAATGTTGTCCCGGAAACAATATAAATTAAAATTATTACTAAATGTGACCATAAAATTTGAGGAAAGGCCAAGTTAGCTAGTAGAATTGTTACCAAAATAATTTGAGCTACCGTGTTTATTTTACTAATGATTATAGGTTTCATTTTGACTGTGTTGGTTGAAATATGAAGCAAAACCACCCCGCCAACAATAATAAGATCACGAAATACTACCATAATTACTAACCAATTGGGCAGTAAATTAACATGGCCTAAGGTCACATAAACACTCACGAGCAGAGCCTTGTCAGCTATAGGATCAAGATAACTTCCAAGGACAGTGATCTGCCCCATTTTCTTAGCGATATAGCCATCAACCGCATCCGAAATACCTGCGATTATAAATAGCCAGAACGCGCCTAAATAAAATCCATTAAGAATTAGATAAATCACTACCGGAACCGCTATAAGGCGAGCTATGGAAATAAGATTTGGAAGACTCATTTTTGTTCAACTTTTTTTTTACATAGAGATAACCCGAAGAATCTTTTGACAGTCCCTAGTTTAAAACTGTTATAATCACTCATTAATATATGCCTTTTGTAAATTCCAATAGACTGACCCTTGGTTCAATAAAATATCCTTTTGTGCCAAAGCCAACTTCAGTTGTTCTGGAGAACCAAAAAATTTAATCCTGACTAATGCCTCTTGTATAGACAACCTTACTATTTCTGTTTTTTGGACTAGAGAAACCATTTCGAGTTCTTTTCTGAGAAATATGAAGCTCTCGAGATCCTTAATATTTATTTCTGCCAATAATTGTCGTTGATCATTAAAATTTAATATATTAGCTATTTTCCAAGATTCTTCTAATTCTATTCTCAGGCTATTTGCGGCATCAAAAAAAACTTCTGATAATGAAGATTTTTTATCATTTTCAGAACCTTGTACCAAAGTTTGGCCTTCACCCTGCAGACCAATGCGGCTGCTAATGACTTCGGAAATTATTTTTCCTTTTTCAGATTTTACTTCCATAACCGTTAGAAGAACTTCAGAGGTTCCATAACGCTGAGCTATGTCTTTAATTCTTTTTCTATTGCCCTCTATTGCTTGTTCAGGACTAATAGACACAATATCTTTTGTATCGCCGACTGGAATCACAAGATTTATCAGCCCATCACTAGTAGGGAGATTCCTCCAAACTTTTATCCAAGTATTGCTAGCATCCCAAAGCTGCAATGTCGCGTTTGCTTTTAGAACCGGCAAAACAAGCAAAGGCTTGCTTTTTGTTTCCGCAAACCGAATGTTGGCATTCCGCAAGTAATTCCTTACGGCGGTTTGATTAAATCTAACATTTATTTTTGCCAAATACCTTGTGGGTGATGACTTTTGTTCGATAAAATCAATGCCTGATACTAGTTGAACCAAATCAGAATACTGTAAACTTGGAATCTTTGATTGCCTGTCAACGGGCACAATACGATTTAGCAACCTTGAATACGCTAGTTCTTGACCTTTCTTCAATGCTAATCTCTGGGCTATTGCTGCTGATTTAGAGGTTTCATCAACACTAATATTATTTATGATATAAGCAGCTTGTGGCTCAGCTAAAACCTGCAAAGGGAACGTTAGGAAAGAAGCTATAAAAACTACAGTTAAGATTCTTTTAAACGTGAAAGTTGCAAACCGGCTGTTATCAGGTATCTTCTCTACAAACCATGGTAAGTAATTGACCATTTAATATCCTGTTCTAACTATGTGAGAAACCTATTAAAAGTCGTAGCTATAAAGAAGCAGGGGTTGATATTGATGCTGGAACAGCATTTGTCAATTCCATAAAAAAACACATCAAATCTACAGCACGCCCAGGGGCTAACGTTGATGTTGGTGGTTTCGGAGGTATTTTTGACCTCGCACCAACAAGAATGAAAGACCCTATTTTAGTTGCTGCGACCGACGGCGTGGGTACAAAGCTAAAAATTGCAGCGTCCTTAGATGACCACTATAACGTTGGAATTGATCTAGTCGCAATGTGCGTTAATGATTTAATCGTGCAAGGAGCAGAACCATTATTTTTCTTAGATTATTTGGCTACTGCAAAACTTATTTCTAACCGAGCGGAAGAAATAATTAGTGGTATTGCGGAGGGTTGTAGACAAGCAAGATGTGCTCTTATAGGCGGAGAAACTGCTGAAATGCCGGGACTATATCAAGGTGATGATTATGATTTGGCAGGATTTTCTGTAGGTGCTGTTAGTCGCCAAAATATAATAACAGGTCAAACGATTACCGAAAATGATAAGGTATTAGGCCTATTATCTAGTGGGATCCATTCGAATGGGTTTTCGTTGGTCCGAAAAATTATTGATGATAAAGGTCTAAATTTTGATAGCCAATGTCCATTCTCTGATAAGCCTCTTGGCTCCACTTTACTTACACCAACCCGCATTTACGTAAAATCATGTTTGGCGGCGCATGGGTCGGGACATCTAAGAGGATTGGCGCACATAACTGGTGGCGGTTTGATTGAAAATATTCCTAGAATTTTACCCACTGGGTTAGGCGTTCAGCTTGAGGGTGGCAGTTGGCCCATAGACGATATTTTTAAATGGCTTTCTACACAAGGAAATATATCTGCAGAAGAAATGGCAAGAACATTTAATTGTGGCATCGGAATGATAGCTATCGTTGATCCCAAACATTCTAATTCCGTAAAGGAAATTTTTTGTCAAAATGGTGAGGTTGTGTATGAAATTGGTACAGTTAAGAAATTGGAAAAACAACCAACGGTTCAGATAAACAATTGGGAAGAAGAATGGCAAAGCTAAAAACGGCCGTTCTAATTTCTGGAAGGGGTTCAAATTTACAAGCGCTCATTGATTATTGTCAGTCCGAAAACTCTAGAGCCCAAATTAGCCTAGTTATTTCAAATGTTAAGGGTGCCGCGGGTTTAGAAAAAGCTACCGAAGCAGGAATTATCTCCGAAGTAATTGAACACAATTTATTTAAAAATAGAAATTCTTTCGAGAATGCCTTAACTGAAACTCTCGACGGTTATGGTATTGAGTTTATATGCCTTGCCGGCTTTATGAGAATTTTGACTGATGCGTTCGTAAAACGATGGCATAATAAAATTATTAATATTCATCCCTCCCTCCTTCCGTCTTTTAAAGGTTTAAAAACCCATGAGCGTGCCCTACAAGAGGGGGTCAAATTTACGGGATGCACTGTTCATTTCGTTAGGGAAGAAATGGATACCGGGCCAATTATTGTTCAAGCTGCGGTCCCTATTCTAAGTGATGATGATCCAAAAAGTCTTGAACATCGTGTTTTACTCGCCGAACATCGCTGCTATCCACTCGCTCTGAATTTAATTGCAGAAAATAGAGTAACCATTATTAATGAAAAAGTTTCAATTCCAAACTCGAAGGCACCCGGTGTTTTCTTTTCAAACCCCATTGAATAACTTTCAAGAGACCTTTAAAAACCTTTTTAAGGTTCTAATAATTTTTCTATTGAAATTTATATAATTTTTGGAGTTAAGATGACAGACATTACAGAAACAGTTTCAGAAAATGCAAAAGAAGGCTGGAAAGGTTTTTCATTATTTATGTTCATTGGTACCACCTTTGTGCTTTTAGTGGTCGCGCTAATGGCGCTTTTCCTGCTTTAAAATTTAACCAACTAACTCTGTTTGACTGAAGAAAAATCCAATTTCAGTTGCGGCATTTTCCGTTGAATCAGACCCGTGAACTGAGTTAGCTTCTATCGACTCACCGAAATCTTTTCTGATAGTACCTTCATCAGCATTGGCAGGATTTGTAGCACCCATAATAGTCCGGTTGGTAGCGACGGCATTATCTCCTTCCAAAACCTGTACCACGACTGGGCCAGAGCACATAAATTCACATAAGTCTGAGAAAAAAGCTCTCTCAGAATGCACCGCATAGAACCCCTCAGCCTGTTTAAGGCTCATATGAATGCGTTTCTGGGCAATGATTCTTAAACCATTTTCCTCAAAGCGAGCGTTAATTTTACCCGTTAAATTTCTGCGCGTAGCGTCTGGTTTAATTATGGACAAAGTTCTTTGAATAGTCATTGGGCAGTTACTCTCATTTTTCAAGGGCGGCGGCCTTATATACGTTTGCCTCGCACTCGGCAACCTTCTTGTGCATATTATTTAGAGAAAATTTCTTAATAAATAGGCAAAAATTAACTTTCACTTATTATTATTTCTTCTCCCAGCCACCTAAATCCGTTTGTTGCCAATAGGTTAAACGCGCTCCGGTATTCTTAATATTTTTCCACCGCTCCCTTGCAGCTAAAACTGCCACTTCATCATTTCCATCAAAAATTTCTATACAACGTTCATAATCAACCCAACACTTGCTGTCTGCTCCGTCTGTTAAAACTAAAACATCCGCCTGATTAGGGTTGTCACTATCATGAGTTATCCAAATCGGATGTTCAGGAGCATGACCCTCTTTTCTAGTGCCGTGCGGCAAAAAAGACGCAGGGTCAATAGTCCAAAGGGAAGCATTGAAAAAG
>DEBE01000204.1:0-5268 GCA_002348425.1 Alphaproteobacteria bacterium UBA2964
GCTAATTTCAGCTTCTGTGCTGTTCCGTCAATTATACGTTTATTTGCCTGATGTGGAACTAGCCAGTCTATATCTTCAGGTAATAGATTATTGGCCTCTAAAGCCTCTTCCAGAACCGAAGCCATATTTTTAATTGCATGACGAAATACCTCTCGCCCCTCCATTCTAAGGTGACCAACTGATTTAGTTGAAGAGGGTCCTCCATCAACGTAAAGAAAATCATGATGGCGACCATCAGAATGAAGGTGATTACTTAAAATGCCGCGAAGATTTTTATCACTGCTTTGTTCCAAACCCTGAATAATTATAGCACCAGCGCCATCACCAAACAAAACGCTAGTAGTGCGGTCTTCCCAATCTAATATTCTAGAAAAGGTCTCTGCACCAATTACCATAACGGTTTCCGCTTGCCCCACTCTAATAAAGTTATCCGCTATATTTAGAGCGTAAATAAAACCGGTGCATACCGCCTGAACATCAAATGCCGCTCCTTTTGTCATTCCCAGTCCCTCTTGGACTCTTGTTGCAGTTGCTGGAAACGTCTCGTCAGGCGTAGCAGTAGCTAAAACTATGAGATCAATATCATTTACAGAAATTCCTGCTGTTTTAATTGCCTCTCTAGCCGCATTGATGGCTAAATCAGAAGTTTTTTCATTTTCGTCCGCTATTCTTCGTTCGAGGATACCAGTTCTTTTTCGAATCCACTCGTCAGATGTATCAATGCTACGAGCCAATTCTTCATTCGTAACAACGCGTTGTGGTAAATAACAACCACATCCAACAATAATCGATCGTCGAGTCATAAAATCCGCGCCTGGTGTGCTTCCTGCTCTCCATACTCAGCCAGCTCACGTATAATAAATTCATTGATTCCATTTGCCGTCATATCTATTGCGACACCAATAGCATTAGCGAACCCAAATCCATCCGTACCACCATGGCTTTTAACTACTACACCATTTAAACCCAGAAAAGTTGCACCGTTATATCTACGGGGGTCAATTCGTGCACGCATTTTCATAAAAGATCGCTTTGCTAGTAAATAAGCTAATCTAGACATTAGAGAACTTTTAAAAGTCTGTCTTAAGTACTCTGAATAAAGCCGCACGGTTCCCTCTAAGGTTTTTAACGTTATATTGCCAGTAAAACCATCAACAACAAAGACATCTACGGTGCCAGCGCCTATATCGTCACCTTCAACAAACCCGTGAAATTTAAAAGGTAATTTACGCTCTCTAAACAAAGCTGCCGCTTGACGGACAGCATCCCGCCCTTTTACTTCTTCTTGTCCCACATTTAACAATCCAACGGAAGGTTGTTCAATACCAAAAACCGTTCTGGCAAATGCGGCACCTAGCATTCCAAATTGAATGAGATTCTCAGCATCACCTTCCACGTTTGCACCCAGATCTAACATAACGCTCTCGCCCACACTCGTAGGACAAGTCGCCGCAATAGCCGGACGATCTATTCCGGGTAACATTTTTAGTGATATCTTTGCCATCGCCATTAAAGCACCAGTATTTCCAGCTGATACTATTCCAGCGGCCTCACCAGAATTCACCGCATTAATGGCTAACTGCATGCTTGAGTTTTTACCCTGCCGTAAGGCAATTGTAGGTCTCTCCTCAGAGCTTACAGCATCATTTGTGTGTACAATTTCCGCTGAAGAATTCGGTAACCCGTGCTTTGTTAAAAGCGGCGAAATTCTATTTTTATCTCCAAACAAGATAAATTTAACTTCAGGAAATCGAACAAGGGCTATAGCTGCACCCTCCACAACGATTTCTGGGGCATTGTCACCACCCATTGCATCAAGTGCGATAGTAAGACGCTTACTCAAAATGGGTTCCGTATACTAGTTTCAGGACAAATTCAGCTTAAACACCAGAAGCTTCCATGACTTCACGTTCGCTATAATAACCGCAAGAGCTACAGACATGATGAGGCCTTTTGAGTTCACCACAGTTCGGACATTCAACATAACTACCTCCAGTAAGGGCATGGTGCGAACGGCGCATATTCCGACGCGATTTGGATGTTTTCTTTTTAGGTACAGCCATAATATCAATTTCCACTCAAAAACCTACTAAAGGGGCGGTTGTAATACCTAAGTTCTTACGCCACGGCAAGCCACAACTCAAATAATAATTAATAATCGTCTCTCATCCTACTTTTTTTGTTTAATATCGGCTAGTGCGGCAAAAGGTTTGTTTTTCTTGTCTTCTTTAATAATTAAATAAGGTCCAATAACTTCATCTGCCAAACCCTCGGCTCTAGGATATGGGTTGGCTGCAACAGCCAATTCTTGAGCCCCAAGTTCTCCAAGATCTATAACATCGTTTTCATAGACTTCAAACGATCCATCTTCCGAAGAAGTTTCCGTAACCACGTGAGAAATATCATAAAAGTCGACATCGAACGTTTCATCAATAATACTCTCGATGGGCACCATTGATACGACACAATTTTGCACGATTTTTGCATTTATTTTACCACTTACCCGAACTCGATGTTTAGACTTTATAGTCTTTACACAAACCTTTATGGTAAAATTTTTTATTTCTTCAAAACCAAACCGCTTTGCGAGAGCAATTTTCTCAGTTGATTCGGGGGTTAGAACAAATTTTTTCTCGATTGCTTCTAATTCGGAGGGATGTATTAAGAAAGAGAATTCCATATTTTCATCATTACTAGTTTTAAACTCTTTACCTCAAGGAAACGTTTTCAATTTCATCTAATACGGGAAGTTTTCCATTTATCAAAGTTTCTGCTGAAAGTTTCAGGAGCTTTGAATAAAATACATTTATATAGCTAGTGATTTTTTCTGCACCTTCTATACTTTCCATATCTCCGCGAAAAACATTACGCAAAATTGCCTTTGATAGAGAATTAGGGTCCTGATCACTCATGGCCTTTTCGTAAGCGGATAGCCGTCCATAAAAAGCCTTAATCATAGCCTTCACTCTTTTTCCCACCCCGAGATCGCCCACACCCATTTCTCGCAATGAACGATCCATATCAGCAAACATAGTATCAAATAAACACTGTGACAGAGATTCTAATTCCTTTCCCTCACCTTTTAGGCGTTTTAAAACAAGAAAAACATGAAGAGAGATCATATCAAATCTTCCATCGACTGTATCCGGCACCCCAAATCTTTTAAATAGGAAAGGCTGACGCGCCTGATTAACTATCTCCACGTACAAACTATGAGCCTGATCTTTGATTTTGGAGTTTCCAAAAATTGTCATAAAATTTTGACCCTATTCACAAAATAAGTACCTTTTCATTAAAATATTGAAATACTATATGTAAAAGAAATATAACAATCCCATTTTAAAATCTATGCAAAATCAATTTAAATTATTTACCACTTTGTTCAGTTTGGGCCTAACCTTTTTAGTGTTAGTAGGTTGCCAAAAACAAATTAACAAACACGGGAACTCTCCGAATCCAAAACTAGTTGCTGCGATCAAGCCTGGCATTCATAAACACTTTCATGTTGAACGACTTCTTGGATCACCCTCTACAACTGCAACATTTGACCGTGAACACTGGTATTATATAGAATCAAATGTCCAGACCTTTTCTTTTCTCAAACCCCAATTACTAAAAAGGAGTGTCCTGATAATAGAGTTTGATAACAATGGAGTTGTTGCAAATGTTAGAAAAATTAATACTACCAACCAAGAAAAAATAGACTTTGTAAAACGAAAAACTCCAACAAAAGGCAAAGAACTTACATTTATTCAACAAGCCTTAGGAAATTTAGGAAAATTTACAAAGCCTTCACAAGATTAAATGATCACCAGGATGATCAACGTAATTACTTTGTTAAAAAATAAAACCTAGAGTTAGTTATGCGACCATGGCCAGCAATAGTATTGCCACAATATTTATTATTTTAATCATTGGGTTGATGGCTGGCCCGGCTGTATCTTTATATGGATCCCCAACTGTATCTCCAGTAACCGCAGCATGGTGAGCCTCTGAACCTTTGCCGCCGTGATTACCGTCCTCGATAAGCTTTTTGGCGTTATCCCAAGCACCACCTCCTGATGTCATAGAAATCGCTACAAAAATACCAGTTACAATCGTTCCTAAAAGTAAGGCACCCAAAGTGGTTAATGCCGCTTCTAATCCACCAATTGCTCGAAACACGAAGAAGACAACGATAGGAGCTAAAACCGGCAACAGAGATGGGACAATCATTTCTTTGATCGCTGATTTTGTTAGCAAATCAACGGCGCGACCATATTCAGGTTTTGCTGTTCCATCCATGATTCCCGGAATTTCTTTAAATTGGCGCCTTACCTCTACCACCACCGCTCCCGCTGCTCTTCCAACTGCCTGCATGCCAAGTGCTCCAAACAAATAGGGAAGTAGACCACCAAGAAACAAACCAATGACAACAAACGGGTCTTGCAACTCGAATTTAATTTTTCCTTCCAAATTGGGAAAATAATGTTTTATATCAGCCGTATATGCTGCAAACAAAACTAATGCGGCCAAAGCAGCTGATCCTATTGCATATCCTTTAGTTACTGCTTTCGTTGTATTGCCTACAGCATCCAATGCATCTGTATAGTTACGAACTTCTTCCGGTAATTCTGCCATTTCAGCAATACCACCTGCGTTATCAGTAACAGGACCATATGCATCTAAAGCAACAATCACGCCGCCTAATGCCAACATTGTAGTCGCTGCGATCGCCACCCCATAAAGACCTCCGGAAAAATAGGAAGTTACTATTCCTGCACAAATAACTAAAACTGGAAGAGCGGTGGACTCCATCGATATAGCAAGCCCTTGAATCACATTTGTTCCATGTCCTGTCTCTGACGCTTTTGCCACCATCTTAACAGGACGATGATTAGTCCCTGTATAATATTCGGTAATCCACACCAATAACCCGGTAACTGCCAGTCCAATAAGTGCACAATAGAAAAGATGGCGCGCCTGCCATTCAGTGGAAATTTCAGCGGTAAGAGAACCAAACAACCAAGAAATCGCAAAACCAATTAGAACTGCAGATGCTATAACCGAAACAATAAGGCCTTTGTACAAGGCACCCATAATATTTTGACCACTACCCAGTCGGACGAAGAAAAATCCGATGATGGAACCAATTATACTAGCTCCACCGATCAAAAGCGGCAGGTTGATTAGTAAAATTTGCATAGGTCCTGTAAAATAAATAACGGCTAATAACATGGTGGCAACCATAGTCACGGCATAGGTCTCAAATAAATCAGCTGCCATTCC
>DEBE01000204.1:5590-7653 GCA_002348425.1 Alphaproteobacteria bacterium UBA2964
CAGCTGCCATTCCAGCACAATCGCCTACATTATCACCGACATTGTCTGCAATTACCGCAGCATTTCTGGGATCATCCTCTGGGATTCCTGCTTCAATTTTACCAACGAGATCAGCCCCAACATCGGCTCCTTTTGTAAAAATACCTCCGCCTAAACGAGCAAAGATTGAAATTAAGGAGGCGCCAAAACCAAGTGCAACCATCGCCTCTAAGATATGCCGCATACCCTTGTCGGAGCCGGCGTCAAAAACACTACTTAGTAAAAGAAAATATCCTGCAACACCTAATAAACCGAGCCCAACAACAAGTATTCCTGTAACCGCACCAGATTTGAAAGCAACATCCAATGCGGGAGCAAGACCTCCCTTACGAGCAGCATCTGCCGTTCGAACATTAGCTCGAACGGAAACATTCATACCGATATAGCCAGTCACACCCGAAAGAATTGCCCCTATGAAATAACCAATTGAAACGAACCAATTCAATCCAAAACCAAGAACAATACCAATCAGCACACCAACAATTGCTATCGTCGTATACTGACGGTTTAAATAAGCGCTTGCTCCTTCTTGTATTGCTAATGCGATTTCTTGCATCCGTTCATTTCCGGCACTAACGGAAGTAACAGCTCGAATTGCATAAATTCCATAGATAACGGCTAAAACACCGCATAAAAGTGTAACCCAAGATGCTGCTGACATGGAGTTAAGTCCTTAAAATTTGAAAAACATAATTAATGGGAGCTTCATCAAAAAATCCCACTTTTAACAAAAATTTGGCGGAACATGCCAGAATCCGCGTCCGGAAGCAACACCCTCTACATTTAAATATTGAACAATTAAAAAATGTAAAAAACTTAAAAGTTTATATCAAAAATGTTGCCAACCAAACGATCTTACAGGAACCACGTGGCCGAATTGGTCTAATATTGATATTCCTTTTCCCGATTGGATGCAGCCTACTTTACTAATCGATATATTTAAAATACTTGCAAAATTCTCAATTACATTTCTTTGGTCTTTGTTGGCGGTAAATAAAAGTTCGTAGTCATCTCCACCGCCATATACTGATTCCCAATAATCTTTGTTTTTTTCAATTATGTTCGTAGCACATATCGAAAGTGGTATTGCTCCCATTTCAATTTTGGCTCCAACCTTTGATGCTAAACAAATATGATTTAGATCGGCATATAATCCATCAGAAATATCGATGCAGGCTGTTGCGGTGCCAGCAAGCAACTTCCCTAAACCTATCCGTGGTTCTGGTAAGATATACCTGTTATAAAGACTAGGGTAATGTTTTAAAGTTTTAGCTCTACCAATCTCTTCAAATAATTTCAGAGCAATCGCTGCATCCCCAATGCAGCCGGAAACGAAAATATCATCGCCAACCATTGCACCAGCCCGACGGATAACGCGGCCTTTTGGAATTTCACCAATTGCGGTTATGGAAAGTGTAATAGGCCCGTTTGAAGAAGTAGTATCGCCGCCCACAAGCGAAACATTAAACTTCGTTTGATCATCTTGAAGCCCTGCAGAAAAATTTTCTAACCACTTTAAAGGAAAACCATGCGGCAAACATAAAGCTAAAAGATAGCCTCGAGGGTGACCACCAGACGCAGCGAGATCAGAGAGGTTTACTCTCAATAACTTTTTTGCAATTAAATCAGCTGGGTCATCTTTAAAAAAATGGATACCCTCAACCATTGTATCCATTGAATAAATAGCTTGATAACCTTTTTTAACTGACAAAGTCGCGCAATCATCTTGAAGAGAAGCACTACCAGGGTTATTGACTGCCAAAGGTCTAAAAAACCGTTCAATTAAACCAAACTCATTCACGCGAAGTTGATTCTTTTTCATTGCTACACTCCAGCTCGGTGTTACGCAACTCATGAGCAATTTTATCTAGCACTCCATTAACCATACCCGGTTCAGCACCAGAGAAAAATTCATAAGCAAGCTTTATATATTCCTTGATAATCACTTTTGCTGGAACTTGATGACGTGCCATTAATTCAAAGGTAGCTAATCTCAATATGCATCGCATAACTGTAGCTATTCT
>DEBE01000206.1 GCA_002348425.1 Alphaproteobacteria bacterium UBA2964
ATGGACTGCAATCAAAGGCAACACGAGACCTGACGCATTTCCGAGCTCGACCAAGACGCCAGCCAAAAGCGAAGCGACAACTAAATAATTCGCTGTTGTAGGAAGTCCCATTCCCAGCACAATACAAAGAGCCGCTGTCAGCAAAAGGAGTAAATACACGTTGCCCCCTGATAGCGCTTCCACAACACCGACCATGGCATTATTCAGACCAGTAGACGATACTGCACCAACGATAATACCGGCAGCTGCAACGGCAACGGCAATAGCGATCATGTTTCTGGCACCGGAAATAAGGCCATCCTTAATATCCATTATGGCAAAGAAAATACCTCGAAAAGCCGGTTGACCTTGATGGTAGCCAGCAATGATCCGCTGACCTACTATAATTAACATCATAACCATTATTGAATAAAAGACAGCGCTTCCAGCTGTCCAACGTGCGACCATCAGCAAATAGACTAAGACGGCTATGGGGGCCATAAAATGGAGACCCTGTTTAAAGGTTTTCCAAAGAATAGGAACATCAGCACGGTCCAGGCCTTTCAAACCCAGTTTTAATGCTTCCAGATGAGAAATGTAAAGTAGTGCCATATAACTTATAACTGCCGGAATAAATGCAGCGACCACTACATCGAAATATGGTATACCAATTGTTTCAGCGATAATAAAGGCAGCGGCCCCCATAATGGGAGGCATAAGTTGACCGTTAGTCGAGGCCGCAACTTCAATAGCTCCTGCTTTGACGGCAGGAATACCTGTTTTTTTCATTACCGGAATAGTAAAAGTGCCAGTCGTCACAACATTGGCTATTGAAGAACCTGATATTACTCCGCTCATACCGGAGGCGAGTATCGCAGCCTTAGCAGGACCACCGCGGTATCTCCCAACCATGGCAAAAGCTAAATCTAAGAAATATTTTCCAGCACCCGCTTTCTCTAGTAGAGCACCGAAAAGCACAAAAAGAAAAACAAAGCTTACCGATACATCTAGTGGTATGCCGAATATACCTTCACCTGTTAACCATTGATAACCAATTAATCGCTCAATTGAGACACCTTTATGGGAAATAATATCAGGCATCGATTGCCCGAAAATAGAAAATACTAGAAAGGTCAGACAAACGACAACTAGAGGCCAACCAACTGCGCGGCGGGTGGCCTCAAGCAACAATACGATACCTATTCCTCCTACAATGGCTTCGATAGGAACTGTAAGGCCCCATATTTCACATACCAATAGAACGCCAACACGGTTATTTATACCTTCCTGTGCAATCATCGGATAGAGTGCACATAAAGCTGCCACGACCCCTAATAAAAGGTCAAAAATTGGTAAACTAGAACTTCTCTTCTTTTTTGTTGATGGAAAAAATAAAAAGCAAAGTAGGAGAGCAAATGCTAAATGCACCCCCCTCGCTGGAACATCCACAATAATCCCCAAATTTATTAGGAATGGAAAAGGAGAAGCAATCCACAGTTGAAACAAAGACCAGGCCAATGCCAGACTAGCAATTAACTTGATTACCAATGGTCCTGGGTCTATCCGACCCGCTTCCATATTACTCAAAATCTCACCTGCATCCACGGCTTCATTAGTTAGATGATTTTCCACCATGTCCGCCATTATAGGGATTACCCTTCAAAGTAAAACGGCGGGTGCACTACAGCACCCGCCGCCTTCATTGTTACTATAGAAGAATTACTTCCAACCCTTTTCCTTATAATATTTTAGCGCCCCCTTATGTAAAGGCGCAGAAAGACCATCACTAATCATCCTTTTTGGGTCAAGATTACGAAAAGCCGGATGGAGTTTTCGAAAGTCATCAAGGTTCTCCATAACAGCCCGAGTGACTTCATAAACTGTCTTCTCATCAACATCGGAACTGGTCACAAATGTTGCCATCACACCAAACGTTGTGACGTTTGACGTCGTGGTTTTATAAGTACCTTTTGGAATGGTAGCCCAAGCATAATATGGACGTTCCTTGACGAGGCCAGCCGCCAATTTATTATTAAAATTTACTATTTTTGCGCCGCAACCGTCAGTGGCAACTGATACGCCGGCATTAGGCACACCGACTGTATAAATGAATGCATCTATCTTTCCATCACAAAGAGCTTTGGATTGCTCGGATGAAGTCAATTCGGTTGCCGCTTTAAAAGCGCTTTTTTTCCAACCGGCACGCTTCATCAAGAACTCCATTGTACCGCGTTGTCCAGATCCGGGGTTGCCAATATTAACGCGTTTACCCTTTAGACTATTCCAACCAGAAATTCCTGAGTTACCTCCAGCAATAATGTGCAGTGGTTCTGGATGAACAGAGAAAACCGCGCGTACCTTTTTGAAAGCTTTACCTTTCCAAGGACCTCCACTGCCATTGTAGGCATGATGTTGCCAATCGGATTGGGCTACCCCAAAATCCAACTCTCCAGCTTTGATCTGCCCAATGTTATAGTTTGACCCACCAGTGGACGGTGCGGAGCAACGAATGCCATGTTTACGACCTTTTTTACGACCTTCGGCCGCTTCTTTATGAACAAGGCGACACACTGCGTTACCCACTTGGAAATAAACACCAGTAGGGCCTCCTGTTCCAATTGAAATAAATCGTTTCTTACTAGCGGCATTTGCAGTCACGGTTAACCCTAGTGCCAAAACACATGCCAAACTTGAAAGAAGAATTTTTTTCATAAGTTACCTCTCCCTAAAAAAAGTTATTTGTTCGAATGCTATGGCTGCGATTTTATATCTAACTGCCAAAACTTTGGTGAAAATCTAAAACAGCCATTCAACCGATATGTTAACCATGCCTCCTCCACAACCATAGAGTCAATTGGCTATAAATTTTTCGAAGCTTTTAAAATCACAAAACCTGCAGAGTTCACATTAACCTCGTCCTTGAGGCGGTTGCGCGGCAAATTCAGAACCAACGAGGCAAAATTTCCCAACCTTATCCTGCCATAGCTCCTCAGTTTCATGTATAGCGCCTAGAGCTCGAGCCACTGCTTGAAACCCATCATCAGAAAAAAGCTCTGCTATTTCAGAAAAGTATAATGGTTTTTCTGAAATTTCCTTTCTAATTTTTTCCGATAACTGATTTATTTCATCATCGGAAAACTCTGGAGCTGGCTCTTTTGGTGGTCCTTCTCCGAGCATGTCCTTTATTTTAACTTTATCAGCATAAGCATATGATATTCTTTCAAATCTCTCTCGGGGCAAATTATCACTAATTGTAGCGTCAATGCCCATCTTTGCTGTTGT
>DEBE01000230.1 GCA_002348425.1 Alphaproteobacteria bacterium UBA2964
AGCAGGAGAGTTTGGTGATATTTACGGATTAGACGTTGTCGAGATCCCTACTCATATGCCGTGCATTCGCAAAGACCTAGACGATGAAGTATATCGAACCGCCGCTGAAAAGGATGAGGCTGTAATTGCACTTATTGAGGAATGCATTAACCGAAACCAACCTGCTCTTGTTGGTACGATTTCGATTGAAAAATCGGAATCTCTATCAAGAATGCTCGACAAAAGAAAGATTAGACATAATGTTTTAAATGCTCGTTACCACGAACAAGAGGCCTTCATAGTCGCACAGGCGGGAAAACCGGGGCAAGTTACTATCTCAACAAATATGGCAGGTCGTGGTACCGATATTCAACTTGGCGGTAATATCGAAATGCAAGTTATAGAAGAGCTTTCAAAAATAAAGAGTGCCAAGAAACGTGATGCGCAGGAGGCAGAAATACGTACCAGAATTACAGCTGAATATGAAGACGCTCGTAAATCCGTCATAGAGGCCGGGGGTTTATTTATTATTTGTACAGAACGTCACGAATCTCGTCGAATAGACAATCAGCTTCGTGGCCGCTCAGGCCGGCAGGGTGATCCAGGTGCTTCTAAATTCTTCTTGTCTCTTGAAGATGACTTAATGAGAATCTTTGGGTCAGAGCGCATTGACACAATGTTGCAGAAACTTGGCCTTGAAAAAGGAGAGGCGATAGTCCATCCGTGGATCAATAAAGCTCTAGAAAAAGCTCAGAAAAAGGTTGAAGAACGCAATTTCGAAATTAGAAAAAACTTGCTTCAATTTGACGATGTAATGAATGATCAACGCAAGGTTATTTATGAACAACGTCGTGAACTTATGGAGGTTGATGACGTCTCAGCTACTGTTTCCGACATGAGATTAGAAGTTATTGATGATATTGTATCAAAATGCATCCCGGAAAAAGCCTATGCTGAGCAATGGGAAACCGAGACATTGCACGAAGAAGTTCTTCGTATTACTGGCTTAGATCTTCCAGTTTCAGAATGGTCAAAACAGGAGGGTATTGCGGATGAAGAAATCCGGGCAAAAATAACAACCGCTGTCAACCACCAAATTGCAGAAAAAGTCGCAAATTACGGCCCAGATATGATGCGCATTGCTGAAAAAAGCGTACTATTGCAGGTTTTAGATCAAATTTGGAAGGAACACTTACTGGCGTTGGATCATTTAAGGCAGGGAATTGGCCTTAGAGCATATGCTCAGAAGGACCCCTTAAATGAATACAAACACGATGCCTTTGATTTATTCGATCAGATGTTAGCCATGCTGCGCGAAACCGTCACACAGGTATTGTGTCATATGGAAATTTCAGACGAAAACCCTGAAGAGTTATTGGACTATAATTACGATCAATTAGAAGAAAGTCGTAATGACTCTGGAATGGCAGCAATAACAGATAACATCCATCCGGCAGCCGAAACTCAAAACATACCTTTAGGGAACCCAAAAGTAATACCAGCAAACACAAAACCTGAAGACGTTCCACCCGGATGGCGCCTTCACGAACCTATAGGACGCTGGGTAGACCCTGAAGACCCTGAGACTTGGGGTAAAGTTCCACGAAACGCGGCCTGCCCCTGTGGTTCGGGGAAAAAGTATAAGGTTTGTCATGGAAGGGTAGTATAAGACTAACATTCAGAAGAACATTAAAACAAGTCTACGATGACAATACTTCATTCCCAAGTGTTATAAATCTTTCGCGCCTCTGAGACTTTAGCACCTCGCCTTCTATACCCTCTATATCACTGAGTGCTTTCTCAATGCGGACACCAACTGTTGCTATTGTTTCGTCACGATTACGATGCGCTCCTCCAAGGGGTTCGGGAATAATTTCATCAATCACACCAAAATCAAGTAAATCTTTTGCCGTCATTTTCATAGCATCTGCCGCTTCCTTTGCATGATCAGCACTTCTCCAAAGGATTGACGCACAGCCTTCAGGTGAAATAACCGAATAAACAGAATGCTCCATCATAAGAACACTGTTTGCTGTTGCTATCGCTATAGCCCCACCACTTCCACCCTCTCCTATCACAACGCTAATTATTGGAACCTTTAAATTTAGGCATACTTCAATAGAGCGGGCGATTGCCTCCGCCTGTCCGCGTTCCTCTGCACCCACGCCAGGGTAGGCACCGGGTGTATCAACAAATGTAATAATAGGAAGGGAGAACTGCTCCGCGAGGTGCATCAAACGCTGTGCTTTTCGATAACCCTCTGGTCGCGGCATACCAAAATTGTGTTTGAGCCGAGACTCTGTATCTTTACCCTTTTCTTGACCCATAACTACAACTGTGCGACCCCGAAAACGACCCAACCCCCCTAGTATTGCTGAATCTTCTGCATAGAGGCGGTCGCCTGCAAGAGCGGTAAACTGTTCAATCAAAGCGTTTATATAATCAATGCAATGTGGTCGATCTGGATGACGTGCCACCATAACAGTCTGCCAAGGTGATAGTTTCGTATAGATTTGCTTTAAGGATTTATCGATGCGGCTCTGAAGTTTGGATAACTCATCTGCTATCTTAATATCACCGATATCAGACATATGACGCAATTCCTCCATTTTGCCTTCTAGTTCAGCAACAGGTTTCTCAAAATCTAAAAAGCTTGGCATATATTCCTCTGCACTAAATATCCTTGCTTGCAAAACTTATATAGAATCTTTTGCCATTGGATGAAAGTTTTGAACAGTCTTTTTTAAACGTTCTTCCAGAATATGAGTATAAATTTGAGTTGTGGAAATATCCGTATGCCCGAGCAATTCTTGAATTGTTCGAAGATCAGCATTGTTTGCTAATAAATGCGTCGCAAACGAATGTCGTAAAAAGTGTGGTGACACTTTTTTCTTAAGGCAATCTTCTGCTAGCTTGTTAAGCTCATAGGCAAATACATATCTTGGTAAGTGCTCATCCTTCTCAGATTTGTCATTTGGAAATAACCAAATAGAGTGAGAATTCTTGATAAAATGTTTTCGTTTGTCACGCCAAATTTCGATAGCATCCCTCGCCGGATCCCCCAACGGGACAATTCGTTCTTTGCCACCCTTACCTTTTAAGGTTACAATTGATAGGTCACGCTCCAAAGCCGCTATTGGCAACCCAACAAGCTCAGATACCCGTAAACCTGTCGCATATAATATTTCAACTAATGTATAGAGCCTAACTTCGCGAAAACTGGATTTAAGAGTCGGTCGTGCCGCCTCAATTAGTTTCTTAATTTCTGGTTCTTTCAAATATTTAGGACGACGACTGCCTCGACGTGGAAAATAAATATGTTTTGTTGGATCATTTTCTATAAGTTTTTCTGAAACCATAAAGCGAAAGTAATGGCGTAAAACTGATAAGCGGCGACGCATAGTGTTTGGGTTTGCAACATTCTCTTTTGTGTTTTTGTAAGCCGCCTCTTTTTTTTTGTTTTTTTTGGGGCTTAAAGCCATAAACTCCCGAACAAACTCGCTAGAAACTCTGATAGCCTCCAAAGAATTATTTTTAGCTTTCTTCTTCAGATTACAAATTTCCTCTTTTTTTAAGTCATCTTCAAAGAGAAGCTGTAAATCTCTCAATTCTTTCAAAGTATCTGTTTCTTTTTGTTTGTTTTGAGATAATTTTGAAGAACGTTGACCTATAGGATCTGCTTTTATTTTATCTAAATTAGAAATCTTTTCTTTTAAAACATCTTCAAATAATTCTAAATCTCGACGATAAGAATTTATGGTATTTTTTGCGGATCCGAGTTCAGCGGTTAACCTCTCAAGAAATGCCAACTTTACAGGAACCTTAGCTTTAGTTTCTTTTTTTCTTGCGTCTGTAATAAGAATGGATCTCCTCTATAAACCTGCCCCGACCGCCGTTTCCAATGCTATAGCTCGGGCCTCCTGTTTCAACCCGATACGCCTTAACGCTTTGATCGACATTTCGACCGCAAACAGATTTTGATCTAGTGTTCCTCGTTCACCGAGTGCTATCAAGGTCATGGCTACAGTTGCGCCACGACTGCCATTTTCAGCGGCCTGAGATAATGCATTTCTTATAGTGGCCTTTGGTCCAATCTCTTTTATCGGTTTCCCGTCATCTAAGACCTCCGCCCAAAGATCTGAGGGTATTGATACACCCATGGCATTTAAAAGACTAAAAAAGGTTCTTGCCTTTGATAAACCGCGATTACCTAAAACATTTTGTGTTTTCCACCAGCCCCTCAATTCAACTACTTGAACTTTAGCAACATCATCTTTAGTAATTAATGTTACTAACGGATAAAGGTCCATCCTATCACTCAATTTCGTCTCTCGGTCTTTCGAAGATTCAAGCCAGGCTCGGGCCGATTTGTAATTCCCAGTAGCTATGAATATTCTAGCGGCAGTACCAGAAAACCAAGCTAATTCTGCAGTAGGTTTTATAGTCTCAACATAGGGGACAATAGCTAGTGCTGTAATTTTCCATTCACCTTTTTTTTGAGCTAATTTAAGGGCTCCATCAATAAGTTTTGCACGTTCGACGGTATCTTCCTGCTTTTCAACTATTTGTGCCAATATAGCACGACCCGTAGGTCCCCAATTTTCCGACAGGTATTTAATAGGATTAGTTATCAAAGTCGAATCTGAATCTATAGCATTATAAATTTCTCCAAGACGCTTGGAACCGATTACTCCTAGTCCTCTTGCCAATTCTCCTGCTGCAAGACGGACCTTAACAGGTGCATTTGGACTTAAACTTATAGAACGGAGCGCCGAAGGGGTGGCTTCTTCAACCACATCTTCAGGCAAAATCAAACCTGCGGAACGCATCAGCGATAACATTAAAGCGGAAGGACTTTTTAAACTAATTATTTTCGGACTTGCTGCTCCGGAAAGTTTATCCATTGCAGAGAAAAATGCAGGGTGTAGAGAATTTGTTTTCTCTGCTAGAACATCAGAGATTAGATTTGCTTGTGCCGTTTTACCAGCCATAGCAAGACAAAAGGCAGCAGCTTTTTGCCAGTAAACTCCTTTGAATTGATCACTGTGTACCTGCACTAATTGGCAAGCTCCTGCAGTATCGTTCCCAAATAGACGCCCATCTATTCCGATACGGGCTAAACCTTCCTCAGATGTTCGATTCGATGTTAAAGAAATTAATGCTAGGGCGGACTCCAAATCTCCGATTTCAAATAACGCACCTATTCTCAATGGCAAGAGTGCAGGTTCCAACTTATTATTTTTTGGAGCAACGGCCTCAGTCAAAAGTAATCGTTTCATTAGATTACGCATTATTGGTGAATTAATTCGGGACGGTAATAAGGCCAACAATCTTGTAACAAAGGAGCGGCTAATGCCTAACCACATATCTGCCCCTAAACCACCCTGACTATCATCAAGAAGGCCTATCGAATCCCTATCTAATTCTTTCAAGTTGTGCACAGCAACAGGAGTATTGACTCTTCCGGATGGCGAAATAGGTCTGTACCCTATAGGTTGATCTTGGTTTGCAGCTCCATGTCCCACTTTTCTCTTTTTTGAATCAGTTTTTTTTGGAACCAGTTGGATAGGAGTATTTTTAGCCTGTAACTTCAAAAATTTGGGTGCTTCATTTAACTCTAAAGACTCGGCAACAACAGTAGGTACTTTTGGTCCCAGTAAAAATGTAATGCAACTAACCAAGCAGACCGAAAATATAAGTTTTTTATTTGGGAAACCGTTCATCAGGCAATATCTTTTCTATATTTGTAGTTGGAGCGGGAATTTCCCATATTAGAAAAAAGGCAACAGAACCTAATATTAAAACAAGAAGACTAATTAATATTAAAAGATTTAGACGCATATTTAGTACCAAATATTCCTACAGGTTAAAAAACAGTTTCCTTAATCAATACTTTATATTTATCAAAACTCATTTTATTGATAGCATATAACATATGGATAATAACGCAGACTAAATCATTATTAGTATACTTTAATCATGACAAAATTTAGGCATTTTATCTTTCATGGTTAATTGTTTCAACAAGGTAAAGGCCTTGAGATTTTTTTGACTGATAAATGAAACAACAATTTTTACCAGAAATTTCAAAAACCATTGTATTAGTGGGACTGATGGGGGCTGGAAAAACCTGCATAGGTCAAAGATTAGCAAATGCCCTTAACTTGCCATTCGTTGATGCAGATGATGAAATAGAAAAGGCAGCTGGATGTTCGATATCCGACATTTTCGATTTATATGGAGAGCCTAAATTTCGTGATGGAGAGAAGAAGGTAATTTCTAGACTTTTAAACGAACCTATTCACGTTTTGGCAACCGGAGGTGGGGCCTTCGTTAATAGAGACACGCGGGAACGTATTAAAAAAAATGCAATTTCTATATGGATTCGTGCTGATATTGAACTTTTATTATCACGCACCAGAAGTCGTAATAACCGACCTCTGCTAAAGAATACAAATCCAAGGGCAAAACTCCAACAACTTATCAACCAACGATACCCATCTTACAGCCAAGCTGACATTGTCATAGACAGCGGATATGAGGCACCTGATATTACTGTAAAGCAGGTCATCAGCGCTCTAGAAACATTTAATGTAAGTATGCGAGATAGGTAGGTCAGCTATTATGCAGAATCCTGATATTCTTAAAGTGGATTTACAAGACCGAAGTTACAATATCGTGATAGGTAGCAATTTAATTAAAAATTTAGGCCAATTTATTCCATCTTTAATTAAAAACACTTCGGTAATAATAATAACCGACCAAAATGTTGCCGATTTTCATTTAACTAAGCTTGTTCATGCTTTAGATGCCGAAAAACTAGCTTATTCTGTTGTCACACTACCCCCGGGTGAATCTACAAAACGATTTAGTCACTTTCAAAATATCATTTCAAAAATACTCGATAAAAATCCTGAACGCTCGACTAGCCTAATAGCTTTTGGGGGGGGTGTTATAGGTGATTTAGCGGGGTTTGCAGCAAGTATAATTTTAAGAGGAATAAACTATTTCCAAATCCCAACAACTCTTTTAGCTCAGGTGGATAGTTCTGTCGGAGGAAAAACCGGGGTGAATTCAGAACATGGAAAGAATTTAATTGGAACCTTTTATCAACCAAAGGGTGTTTTAATAGATACAAGCGTCTTGGCAACACTGCCAAAGCGTGAGCTTCTAGCAGGATATGCCGAGGTAGTTAAATATGGAATTATCGGAGATAAGAAATTTTTTGAATGGCTAGAGATAAATGGCGAAGCCTTAATCAAAGGAGATGAAGGTCTCCAAAAATATGCGATTATGGAGAGCTGCAGGGCCAAAGCTAAAATTGTGAATCAAGATGAAAAAGAAACAGGTAACCGTGCCCTTCTTAATTTTGGGCACACATTTGGTCATGCTCTGGAAGCAGAAATGGGTTACAATTCTCGCCTTCTTCATGGAGAGGCTGTAGCAATTGGAATGCTTTTAGCTTTTGATCTATCGGTATTAATGGGCTTTTGTGCTAAGGAAGAAGCTACGCGGGTTCAAAAACATTTTTTGTCGATGGGTCTACCGACCCAATTGGATGACATTTTCGAAAGAAATTACGACAGCGAAGTCTTACTTGACCACATGCGAAGAGATAAGAAAGTAAAAAATGGCCAACTTAATTTCATTCTTACACGTGGTGTTGGTAATGCTTTTATCACTTCAGAAGTTGAAAGAGACAGCGTTATCGAAGTTTTAAATCGAAGAGCAAAAAATTCAATATTCCCAATAGAATAATGTTGAATTATTTTAAAGGTATTTAATAGGACAACCGAGAAATGGAGACTGAAACACTCGCTACCGTTGGTGGTATTGTTATATTGCTCATTGTTTCTGGAATTTTTTCTGGATCGGAAACCGCTTTAACAGCTGCATCAAAACCACGCATTCATCTTCTACAAAAACGCGGCAACAGACGCGCCGCTATTGTAACTAAACTATTTTCTAATAGAGATAAATTAATTGGAGCAATTTTACTAGGCAACAATCTCGTCAACATTTTAGCCTCTGCCTTAGCTACCAGTCTAATGATAGGACTCTTTGGTGAAGCTGGTGTAATTTATGCAACGATTGCCATGACCGCCTTAGTTCTAATTTTTGGCGAGGTCATGCCAAAAACATATGCCTTCCACAATGCGGACCGGTTAGCACTTTTAGTTGCACCAACATTTAAGTACGTTGTTGCTGTTTTATCCCCAATTACTCATACCATAAATATTTTGATCTCTGTCACATTGCGCCCGTTTAGGAAGAAATTTAACTCAGATGACGAATTAGCTATTTCGGAAGAGACACTCCGTGGTGCCATTGACCTACATATGGGTGATGAACCTGCAGTCCAACGCGAACGTCTTATGCTTCGTTCTATATTAGATTTATCTGAGGTTAATGTCGGTGAAGTTATGCATCACCGCCAAGATATAGTTATGGTGGATGCGGATTTGCCCACAAATGAAATTATCAAACAAGTGGTTAATAGCCCCTACACACGTATACCACTGTGGAGAGGTGAACCAGATAATATCGTAGGAGTTATCCACGCAAAGGTTTTATTACTTCATGTACACCAAAACCTAGGAACAATAGACCGTATTGATATCGATGCAGTTTCAACACCACCTTGGTTTATTCCCGAATCCACATCACTTCATGACCAACTTCAGGCATTTCGGCGCCGTCAAGAACACTTCGCATTAGTAGTTGACGAATATGGTTCTTTAATGGGGGTCGTGACACTCGAAGACATATTAGAGGAAATCGTCGGAGATATTGCCGATGAACATGATGAAGTCCCATTTGGGGTTCGCTCTCAAAACGATGGTAGTTATTTAGTAGATGGAAGAGTTACCATACGCGATTTAAATCGGCGGCTCAACTGGGAGCTTCCAGACGATGATGCCGCGACAATTGCTGGTTTGGTAATCCAAATTGGAAAAGTTATTCCAGAAGAGGGCCAAATATTTATATTTGAAGAATTCCGTTTCCAAATAATAAACCGACGAAAAAATAGATTGGCTTTAATCCAAATTACACCCCCTCAGCAGATAGAAGAGAATCTTCCAGAGACTTAATTGAAACGAGAAAAATATTTTAAACCTAAAAAGTAGAATTTTTGGAGTATGATGATGCCGCTCGAAAAACCCGCCGACCGCGAACCTATTCAGAATCGTAAAATGGAAGTTTCCAGCTACCGAAGATCGGATGGACAATGGGACGTAGAAGGACGACTAAGGGATACATCGGCGTACTCTTTTCAAAACGATTATCGAGGCACTATAAAACCCGGCGTACCCATTCACGATATGTGGATACGGCTCACCCTTGATCACAACATCATCATTACATCAATTGACGTTGCGATGGATGGAACACCTTATGAGATATGTCCAGGTGTAGAGACGACATTCCAAACTCTTAAGGGCGAACATATAGGGCCGGGCTGGAATCGAAAATTAAGATCTTTGTTTGGGGGGGCAAAAGGCTGCATACATATGATTGACCTATTACGCCCGATAGGCACTGTCGGATATAAGACTGTCAAAAGAGAAGTAGCAAACAAAAATCCAATGAACGAAAGAGAAGATACTCCATACCAAATTAACACCTGTCACGCGATGGACAGTAACGGCACAGTAGTCAAGGAACGCTGGCCACATTTATACACCGGGCCCTCCTGAAAATTCTCCTTCTAAAATTGTTGAATGAGTTCCAACTGACCCTCATACTGGCTTTGTGAAAAAACGTGACCACATTTTTAATATTCTAAGCGAGCCGTATATTAAGACGAAGCCTCGTCTATGTGATTTTCCCGGCTGCAGTAAAGAAGGAAAGTATCGAGCACCCAAATCGAAAAAAGAACTCGATAAATATTTTTGGTTCTGTTTAGAACACGTTCGTCTCTACAACGCTCGTTGGAATTTTCATGCGGGGTTATCACAAACTGAGATTGAACAACAATTACGTGCAGATACAACTTGGTGGCGTCCCACTTGGCCTTTGGGAACTAACTCTGGAAGTGGAGCGACACCATGTATTGATTTTGGAAGGTTTGGTGCTGATAACTGGGATAAAAAAAATAAAAATCCTGCAAATACTCATAATATTGGTTGGCGACCGAAACCAGGCTCCTTGGAAGAAGAGGCGTTAGCAATTTTTGATTTGGATACTCCCGTAACTAAGGCGGAAGTAAAAGAAAAATATAAAAAGTTAGTAAAAAAAAATCACCCTGATACGAATGGTGATGATCCTGACGCCGAGGAAAAATTAAAAAGCATAAACCGTGCCTACTCAACTCTGATGGCCTGCGATGCCATCTAACCAACAATAGAATGTTCGAGAATATAATCTAAGGATTATTAATCAGCCGAGTTTTTTTCTGATATTTGTTTGATTCTACGTTTCAATTGTAGTGCCTCAACAGATAATTTTCTGTTGGAGGTTGAAAGCAAATAAGCGTCTATCCCACCATTTTTCTCTATCGTACGAATGGTTTGGGTTGAAAGCTTGAGCTTAACTGACCTTCCTAAAATCTCGGAAGGCATTGACGATATCTGAATGTTGGGCAAAAACCGGCGGCGCGTCTTATTATGAGCGTGGCTTACATTGTTGCCAGAAAGAACTCCCTTACCTGATATGCTGCATCGACGTGACATAATCTTTTCCAAAAAAACCGAAATCCAAAACGGCGAGGGCATTTTTTAATAAGCAATAATGACTACGTCAAGAATAAAGGCGAATAAAATTAATTCAATCACCCTGTTGGTCCAACCTAATCTTCAGTGGTTTTAATCCACATCCCGAATAAAAACATAAGAAGCATGACAACCGCGCCGGAATAAAACGGCCAATTTGGTCCAAAACTGCCAAAAACAAATCCTGCCCAGGCCGGTCCTGTTATTCTAGCCATCGCTGAACAGGATTGTGATATACCTAATAGGCTCCCCCGCTCACCTGGATGAGCGTACTTAGATACGAGACTTGAGAGAGATGGGTTGTTGATACTTACTCCAAAAACAATAAATCCAAACGCTATGCATAGCCCAATGGCATCATTCATTTGGGGTAAAATCAAAACGCCTATAAAAATCATTAGCGCTCCAAAACATATTAAACGATGTTCACCAAATCGACTGGTAAGACGCCCCACCAAAAACCACTGCGTAGCTGCAGCTGTTATACCCATGAAGGTATAAATTTGACCATTCTGCCATGGCCCCCAACCCAATAAACGTTCTGACCAAAGAACAAACGTTGTTTCTATGCCCGAAAAAACGAATGGTGTCATAGTGACTAGAACTAAAAGTAATGCTAGTTGAGGAATTTGGATTGCTTCTTTAAAAACGCGACGTAAAGATCTTTGCTGCTGCACTACATGACCCCGTAATTCTCCAGAAATCGTCTCATGAACTTGGAAAAAAGCAATTACAAGGGCCGTAGCTGAGAGTGACGCGGCAATCACAAATGGCAAGACTAAATTTGGATCTACGGGGTCTGAACCAGCCAGCATTCCCCCGATAGCAGGGCCAACTATAAAACCTAAACCATGTGCAGCACCCACTTTGGCCATAGCACCCGCTCTGGCTGATGTATCAGTAACATCAGCTATAAACGCTTGTATCACTCCAGCATTTGCTGCCATAGCCCCAGTAAAGGCGCGGGCTAAGAATAACATTAGTAAAGAATTTGTAATGGTCAGGGCCACATAGCCACAAAATAAACCTGTTAAGGTAGCTAAAATTATTGGCCGACGCCCCATACGATCACTAAACCTCCCCCACACAGGAGCAAAAATGAATTGTGAAAATGAGTAAACAGTGGCCAATAATGTTACTTCAAGAGGACTAGCACCAAACTTCTCAGCAAAAAAGGGCAATAGCGGAAGGATGATACCAAACCCAACGGTATCAACAAAGATTGTCAGCAACAGTGCATGCAAAATTTATCCCTCTCATGAATCAGATTTAGGCCCACTAAATGATTTATTTAGCCATTCTCGTTTCTGTAAAAAAGAATTCTTTCAATATAAAGATTTTGGGCATAACGGAGTTAAATTTAATTGTAAAATTTATTTTATAACTGGCTACCAGCATAAATGATGGATAGCCACATCGGGACAAACACCCTTCTTCGTGCAAACATTGGCTATGTGGCGTCCAGCATCAGTAGAAATATCACCAGCTGCAAGTCCAAATTCTTCACCATGAATTCCACCGATCACAAGAAGTGATTTGATGTTTAAGTTTTTAGCACCCGATATATCAGTCCGAAGTGAATCTCCAATTGCTAAAACCCGATTCAAATTTGGACTACCCATTTTATGAAGACAGCTGTCATAAATAGGCTTATGAGGCTTACCATAATAAAGGACGTCACCGCCAAGTTGCTCATATCGTTTTGCCAATGCCCCTGCACATATTATCCGGCGGCCTCCACGTATTACTTCAAGATCTGGATTGGCACAAACCATCTTTATTTTCGCATTTGCACCCTCTTTAAGTATATGTTCATAGTCGCTGACAGTCTCTTCATCTCCCCATGGACCTGTATTCACTATCAATCCGGCATCCCCTACAATATTCACCATTTCAAATTCTAAATTATCTAATAAGCCGTCATCACGAGCAGGCCCAATATGTAAATAGGTTTTTCTGACCCCGAGAAACCATTCCTCCCGCATCTCTTCTAAGCCGAGCCGAGTCGCTTCCCCCGAGGACATTATTATAGGACATAAATATTCTGGCATTCCCATTTGATTCATACTAGCCCGAACTGCATCAGCCCGACGTGGAGCATTAGTAAGCATCGCATACGGCTTGCCAGTTTTATGAATTTTTTGTAAACAGTCTATGACTTTGGGATACAAAGTGACGCCATCATGGATTACACCCCAGAGGTCAATAATAAATGCGTCAAAATCTGAACTTAATTCCGAAAGACTTGAAATAATTGGTATGTGATCGGCCATTTTTTGGATTCTTGTCATCTACAGAGCATAAAAAATATCAAAACTAAATTAAATTTTAAAACTATAATCTGGTTAAGAAATAACTGGGGAAGTTTTTTTCAAAAATTTGAATTAAATGGGAACTCATAGATTTCAAACTACCAAATGCGCTTAATTATTAACAAACCCCTTCAGATGTGATTCACACCCACTGCATCGGAAAGATTAGCATAACCATCTTCTTTTAAATGGGCTGCCAAACCCTTCTTAATTTCGGCTATTATATTAGGGCCACCATAAATTAGCGCAGTATAAAGTTGTAACAGTGAAGCTCCCGACTTAATTCTCTCATATGCATCTTTTGCAGAGGAGATGCCACCACAACCAATTAAAACAACTTTACCATTAGTCATATTAAAAAGCTTTGAAAGTGTTTGATTTGCTTGTTTTTTTATAGGTGAGCCACTTAAGCCACCTGCCTCTTTGGCATGATTGCTTCGTAAGGTAGCTGGTCGTTTGACAGTAGTATTACAGGCTACAAGGCCGTCTATTCCGTAATTTAAAGCAACTTTCGATACAACCGCCAACTGATCATCTCCAAGCTCTTGACCAATTTTAACCAATAAAGGCGGAGTTCTCTCGTTAACCTGTTTACTTAAAGTCAGTTTGGCTTTTTCTACCAACTCGGCCAATTTATCACCGGCCTGCCAAGCACATAGGCCCGGTGTATTGGGACAGGAAACGTTAATTGCGATATAACTGGCATATCCCGCTAATTTATTTAAGCAATAATTAATGTCGCCCGCTGGGTCCGATGTACCCGTATTAATTCCGATGTTGATTCCAATTTTAAAAGAAGAAATATCTCTTATTTTTTCTAAATTTCTAGCAAATTTTTCCGCTCCTTTACTTGGGAAACCAAGACGGTTTATGAGAGCACCATCTTCTAGGAGCCTAAATAAATTAGGTTTTGGATTACCCTGCTGGGGAAAAGGTGTTACCGTCCCTATTTCAGCGAATCCAAAACCTAAATCTGATACACCATTTATTACTTCAGCATTCTTATCAAACCCAGCGGACATACCAAGAGGATTAACAAATTTCATACCCCATACATCAGTCTCCAGAATAGGGTCTTCTATTTCTGCTAGTTTAGGCACTAAACCTAATTTTAGAGCCTGTATTGCGCATTTATGTGCTAAGTTTGTTGGTAATAACCGGAAGACAGCTGTACCACTTTTCATTAAATCAAAAGAAGTCTTTTTTTTCTTGGTTTTACGACCATTCATGACCGCAGATACACCCATACCAAGCATCGCTTTACTCCAATAAAATATGCTAGGAACATAAATCAGTCGCTGATTCGTATCGAGTATCAAACCCCTTCTTTATTATGCTAATAGGTGGTAATTGCTCACATCACTAGCTATCTGATTATAAACTTATTAAGTTGTTTTTATGAAAAGTGATTTTGTCGATATTTCCGCAGCCAAACAAAGTATCGTGGATGAATTTAGTTTATTTGACGATTGGGTGGACCGCTATGAATATATAATCGAGTTGGGAAAATCTCTTGAGGGTTTATCAAAAGAGTTTCGTATAGAGGACTTTCGTGTAAAAGGTTGCCAATCTCAGGTTTGGTTTAAACCTGAGACTAACGGGGAAAAAATTATCTATAATGCTGATAGCGACGCAATGATTGTCCGTGGTTTAATTGCCTTGTTATTACGCGTTTATTCGGGACGCACTCCAGAAGAAATATTGGATACTCCCCCTGATTTCTTTGAAAAAATCGAATTAGGGTCCCACTTAAGCGGTAACAGGGCAAATGGATTACATGCCATGGTAAGTTACATCCAATCATATGCCATTTCAGTTAAAAATATTCGTAATGAAAATTAAATAATATAGATAGTTAGTCATTCAGCGCGTGCAGTATAAAGAGACAAAAAATACCTATTGGAAAAATAGAAGTATTGGTTGGAAAAAAGAAACAACTAACGCCAAACCTAATCAAGATCCTTTTATTCGTCGTTTAATAGAGTGTGCCAATATTAGGCAACGCATGAATGTTCTTGACGTTGCATCTGGTGCAGGAGACCCAGCAATAACCATAGCAAAAAATTATACTAGAGGAAATGTAACAGCTTGTGATTTGACCTACGACATGCTCGGAATTGCAATGGAGCGTGCTAAGCGGCTTTATATAGAAAATTTGACTTTTACTGTCGGAAACATGAGTGCCCTTCCTTTCCCAAACAATACCTTCGACGCTTTTACATGTCGGAATGGACTAATGTTTTCAGATACCAAAGTAAAAAGTGCGGAAGAGGCCTTACGAGTACTAAAACCAGGGGGTAAGGCTGCTTGGCTAGTTTGGGGCAATATAGAATCTAACCCAACATTTGTTGCTGTTAGAAGGGGCCTAGAGTCCCATTTTGACGAGGTTTTCCCATATAGAATGATTCGGCATAACCTATCGGAACCTGGCCAACTGAAAAAAATTTTAAATGAGTCTGGATTTTCATCTTTCGAGGAAATAGAACTGAAATGGGAGAGGCAAATAACTCCGTATGATGACTATTTTCAACGCGCTGTAGCCCGTACAATACCAGATAAATTAAGATTTTTATCTCAATCAGACATAAAAATAATTCTTCAAAATATTAAGAATGAATGTGAAGAATATTTAAGAGGGGATATTTATGTAATACCAATTAGTATGCGGCTTGGAATTGGAACAGCGGGTGACAGATAAAAAAAATAACGAAGATTCTGAGGCAAGATGGTCGGAGCGAGCCAAGGCATGGTCATCAACTTCTGAAAAAGGTATTTCTAAAGATGATACCTTTAACCAAATGATTATAAAGGAAGTTGGCATCCAATCTGGAGAAAAGGTGTTAGACCTTGCGTCGGGTTCTGGTAACCCTGCCATAAGCATTGCAAGTTTTATGAAAAAAAAAGGACAGGTTTTTTGTACCGACATTACCCCCTCAATGCTTATGGTTGCACGGCAAAGGGCTCAACATCTAAATTTAAAAACACTGAAATTTATCGTCAGTGATATGCAATCCCAACCTTTTGAATCTGAATTTTTTGACGCGATAACATGTCGCTTCGGAATCATGTTCGCAAAAAATAAATTTAATGTATTAAAAGAAGCAGGCCGTGTTTTAAAAAAAGGTGGTCGTGTCGCGTTAATTGTCTGGGGTGCTTATGAAGAAAATCCTCCGTTTTATGTGCCCCGTCGTGCTGTTGCCAAACATTTAGGAATACGAGAGGGTCCAATACCAAATCGCCACTCGATGGCTAAACCAGGAACTTTGGAAAAAATTATGAGAGAATCTGGTTTTATACGAGTTGAAGAACGTGAGCTCAGATATAACAATGATGTAGTGGATATCGAAGAGTATGTGATCCGTAACTTGAAAAGAAGTTTTTCTAAACAAACCAATTGCATGACTGATACTGAATTTTCTCTTTTAAAAGATACCGTAGTCAGCGCTTGGCAACCGTTTTATGAAAATAACGTTTTTTCTATTCCAAATTATGCGCGCCTTGTATTGGGGTCAAAGACTTGATGAGAACCTCATGAAAGTTCTTCATTAGAGAGCGCCCGCTCAATCATATCTACAGTCTCCTCAATACCATAAAGTGAAATAAAGGATCCCATTCGTGGTCCTTGCTCACATCCCAGTAGAGTTTCATAAAGGGCTTTAAACCAATATCGAAGATTTTCAAATCCATTATTTTTCCCAACTTCATAAACTTGTGTTTGGATTTCTTCGCTACTCGCATCCTGGTTTAATTTTTGAAGTTGTATTGCTAATTCTCCAAGTGCAATTCTCTCCTGTTCATTTGGTCTTCTATAAACTTTTTTTGGTTGGACAAAATCCTTATAATAATTAATGGCATACTCAACTAAACTATCAAGTATAGGAGCCGTCTTCGGATTGGCCGTTGGGGCATAGCGCGTGATAAAACCCCATAGCACCGTTTTTTCGTCTGTATTACATGCAGATACCAAATTAAGAAGTAAGCTAAAGGTGATATGATTATTTTCACAAGGCGGCTGACCCGAATGGATATGCCATGCAGGATTCTCTAGTCTTTTGTCATCGGTTTCCACGCGAAACCTCTCCACAAATTTTAAATAATCATCAACGTGCCTAGGAATAACATCAAAATATAGACGTTTCGCTTTTCGAGGCGAATTAAACATATAAAGTTGAAGGCTCTCTTGTGGAGCATACCTAAGCCATTCCTCAACAGTTAGTCCATTACCTCTAGACTTGGAAATCTTCTCTCCATCTTGGTCCAGAAAAAGTTCGTAAGTAAATCCTTCCGGTGCTCTACCACCTAGAATTTTACATATTCTGGATGACAGCCGAACAGAATCAATCAAATCTTTACCCGACATTTCATAATCAACAGCAAGTGCAGTCCACCGCATAGCCCAGTCTGCTTTCCATTGCAATTTACAGTGGCCACCGGTTACCGGCACCTCTAACTTCCCACCTTCATCAAGCTGGAAAGTTATAGTGCCTGCGTCAATATCGGTTGCAATGGCTGGTATTTGGAGCACCACGCCGGTATCGGGGCAAATAGGCAGAAATGGACAATATGTGGCTCGACGCTCTGGACCCAATGTTGGCAATATCACTTGCGTTACCTCATCGAGATTATTGAGTAATTTTAATAATGTTTCGTCAAATTTTCCATCTTTATAACATGCTGTTGCACTTTGAAATTCATAGTCGAAACCAAATTGATCTAAAAACTCTCTAAGCCGAGCATTATTGTGGTAACCAAAACTCTCAAATTTACCAAAAGGATCTGGAACAGATGACAAGGGCTTCCCTAAGTGTTTTTCCAGCATCTCTCTATTGGGAATATTTTGAGGAATACTCCGCAACCCATCCATATCATCGGAAAACGCAAACAGGCGGGAGTTGAGGCCAGTCAAAGCAGTGAAAGCCGACCTTACCATAGTTGTACGAACAACTTCTCCAAAGGTTCCAATATGAGGTAAACCGGACGGACCATAACCTGTCTCAAATAATACATAGCCTTTTTCTGGCTTTTGTCCCTCCAAACGATTATTTAATTTTCGAGCCTCATCAAATGGCCAAGCTCGAGCATTTTGGATAAGATGTTCAACTGAATTCATTTGTTACCAGTTTATTTAGTTGGGTGGCGCAAAAATTAGGCTTGAGGACGCTCGACGTCAATGAATAAGCACAATTTATTGTTAGATATAGCTCACAACCCCAAGCCTCAATAGGCCACTCTTACCAAAATTAGTAAATAAATATCCATATCTTAAATAGCCTTTATAGAAGGTATTATAAAAGTTCACGCATATCTAAACAAAAAAGGCCTCGCGTTAGCGAGGCCTTCGTTGATAGCCATCAGTTAAATAATGAAGGTATTAACCTTACATCATTCCACCCATGCCACCCATACCACCCATATCGGGCATCGGTGGGGCAGCAGGCTTGTCATCAGGTGCTTCAGCAACCATCGCCTCTGTCGTAATCAAAAGGCCAGAAACTGATCCAGCATTTTGCAGAGCAGTCCTAACGACTTTAACTGGATCTATAACACCTGATTTAACCAAGTCTTCATATTTTCCAGTCTGAGCGTTAAAACCTAGGGAAGCACCCTTGGATTCGAGTAACTTACCCGCAACAACCGCGCCTGACTCACCCGCGTTCTCGGCAATTTGACGCACCGGTGTCTGAATTGCCTTGCCAACAATATCAATGCCAACGCGCTGATCGTCATTTGCTGGGCTAACTTTCTTAAGCGCTTTAGTTGCATAAATTAGTGCCGTTCCACCACCAGCAACAATACCTTCTTCAACTGCTGCTCTGGTAGCATTCATTGCATCTTCAACGCGATCCCTTTTTTCTTTAACTTCTACTTCGGTTGCGCCGCCAACTTTAATCACAGCCACACCACCCGCAAGTTTAGCCAAACGCTCTTGTAGCTTTTCGCGATCATAATCAGAAGATGTTTCCTCAATCTGGGCACGAATTTGATTACAACGTCCCTGGATCTCTCCTTTTTTTCCTGCACCTTCCACTATAGTGGTTTCTTCTTTAGTAAGAGAAACTTTTTTAGCAGAACCGAGCATATCCATGGTAACGTTCTCAAGCTTAATACCAAGATCTTCAGAAATGACCTGCCCACCGGTGAGAATAGCTATATCCTCAAGCATGGCTTTTCTACGATCACCAAATCCTGGAGCCTTTACAGCAGCAACTTTTAATCCACCACGTAACTTATTAACCACTAATGTGGCCAAGGCTTCGCCCTCCACATCTTCGGCTACAATTATAAGAGGTCGTGTCGACTGAACAATCGATTCTAAAAGCGGCAGTAAAGGTTGTAAACTTGACAGTTTAGCCTCGTGTAGAAGAATTAGAGGATCTTCCATGTCACAAACCATTTTTTCAGCGTTTGTAACAAAGTATGGCGAAAGATAACCACGATCAAACTGCATGCCTTCAACAACTTCAAGTTCCGTTGTTAATCCTTTTGCTTCTTCTACCGTAATGACGCCTTCCTTGCCGACTTTTTGCATCGCTGCTGAAATCATCTCACCAACTTCGGCATCACCATTTGCTGAAATTGTACCTACCTGTGCAATTTCCGCTTCGTCCTTTACTCTTTTAGAACGCGCCTTCAAGTCAGCAACCACTGCTTCGACCGCTGCATCAATGCCACGTTTAAGGTCCATAGGGTTCATACCCGCAGCAACTGCCTTGCAGCCTTCGCGAACAATAGCACCGGCTAAAACCGTAGCTGTTGTGGTGCCATCACCTGCTTCATCATTAGTTTTTGAAGCAACTTCACGCACCATTTGGGCGCCCATATTCTCAAATTTATCTGAAAGCTCGATTTCCTTTGCAACCGTAACACCATCTTTAGTTATTCTTGGTGCTCCAAAGGCTTTATCGAGAACGACGTTTCGCCCTTTCGGGCCAAGAGTTACCTTCACCGCATCGGCGAGAGTATCTACACCGGCCAGCATTTTATCTCTAGCCGCGGTATCAAATTTTACTTCTTTAGCTGCCATCGGTTCGTTCTCCTTACTCGATGATGCCCATAATGTCGGATTCCTTCATTATCAGGTAATCCTTGCCGTCCACCTTTATTTCGGTGCCGGACCACTTGCCGTAAAGGACACGATCGCCCTTTTTAACGTCAAGTGCACTGATTTTTCCGTCATCACCACGAACACCTGGTCCAGTAGAAATGACTTTCCCTTCCTGCGGCTTTTCCTGAGCCGTATCTGGGAGAATTACGCCGCCTGCTGTCTTAGCTTCAGCTTCGAGAGCCTCCACCACGACACGGTCATGCAATGGCCTAAATTTCATTTGCGCACTCCAATTAACATTTGATATTAAAGGGGATATTATATTTTGTTAGCACTCTCCCCCAAAGAGTGCTCGTTATATAGGTATGACCAAAAGGGCTGTCAAGAATTTCAAACTAAAAAATTAAATTTTTTTCGGTAAAATATAAAACATTCAATTTTTGAGAGAATTTTCTTGCTCTGATCAGAAGTAGTAATATTTAGTAAAGTATCAATGTTGAGTCAAAAATATACATCAACTTTCATGGCAAATAACCATTTTGTACAAAAACACTCAAAGCTTGTTGGGTTCTGGCTGATGAGTTGCTGTCTAATGGTGGGATTCATGATTCTCCTCGGAGGCGCAACCAGATTAACAGAAAGTGGTTTATCAATTGTTGATTGGAAACCTTTTACTGGCCTTCTTCCGCCCACTAATCAAAATGATTGGAATGCTCTATTTTCTGCCTATAGAACTAGTCCCGAATTTTTAAAAATTAATTTTTGGATGAATGTTGAAGATTTTAAATCTATTTATTGGCTTGAATATTTACATCGTCTTTGGGGTAGGCTCATTGGTGTAGTTTTCTTACTTCCATTTATCTATTTTTTGATACGCAGAAAAATTGGAATAAACCTTTCGTGGAAGTTAGGCGGTATATTTTTATTGATCTGCCTTCAGGGTTTACTCGGTTGGTATATGGTCAAAAGTGGATTAATTGACGAGCCTTATGTAAGCCAATACCGATTAGCAGCTCACCTTGGTCTCGCTTTTATTATTTTTGGCTTATTGTTCTGGTATTCCTTAAAATGCTTGGGCCAAAAGCGACATAGGTTCAAGGAGAGATGGTTGCATGTTAGCGCTTTCACAATTCTCTCTTGCATCTTTATTACGATCATTTGGGGAGCATTTGTAGCTGGCTTAGACGCGGGTCTAACTTATAATACCTTTCCATTTATGGACGGCAATATAGTTCCTAAAGACCTTTTAAATTTATCACCTTGGTGGATTAATTTTTTTGAAAATACTGCTGCGGTACAATTTACTCACCGCTACACCGCCGTTGGAACGGTTATATTTACGATTCTATTTTTCATATTCTCACTAAGAACATCCATAAACACTGCAACCTCACGTTCGATCAAAATTCTTGTAATTTTAGCAGTTGGTCAAATGGCATTAGGCGTTGGGACTTTATTATTTGAAGTGGCAATGCCGCTTGGTTTATTTCATCAGTTTGGTGCACTTGCACTTTTTACATCATCAATTTGGGTCCTTTACCACCTGCGATAATAAAACATTATATAAGTTACACGTTCCCATTGTATTAGGTTTGCAACAACCTATCCTCTTGACGAAGTTAAAATACAAATGTAGTAACGCGATCTGTGGTGATTTGAGCCCGACTGGCTTGCGGCCACTTAAAAAAAATCGCTAAAAGGTCGGCGTCTATCAATGCCCTGGCCTTGTTGGTCGGGGTTTTTTTATTCGATGCTTTGACTGCTGAAATAAAATGGATAGAGCGGGAGGAAATAAATATGGCAAATAAATTAAACGAGCAAAATTGGCGACCCAAAACCCAAATGGTGCGTGGCGGCACTCAACGCTCAATGTTTGATGAAACTAGTGAAGCAATATTCATGACTTCAGGTTTTATCTATAATAGAGCGGAAGATGCAGAAGCTGCGTTTAAAAACGAAGTAGATCGCTTCATATATTCGCGATACGGGAATCCCACAAATGAAATGTTTCAGGACCGCCTTAGCCTATTGGAGGGTGCCGAGGCATGTCGAGCTACAGCAAGCGGTATGGCCGCAGTATTTGCCTCCTTAGCTTGTCAAGTTAACGCCGGAGATCGCGTTGTGGGGTCTAGAGCCTTATTTGGCTCTTGCCAATTCATCCTAACGGAAATTCTTCCACGTTTTGGTGTTGAGGTTGAGATCGTTGATGGTGCAAGTATCGATCAGTGGTCAAAGGCTCTAAGTAAACCAACGAAAGCCGTCTTTTTTGAAACTCCATCCAATCCTGGTCTCGAAATTATAGACATAGCCGCAGTTTGCAAAATAGCACACGAGGCAGGCGCCCTAGTCATAGTGGATAATGTTTTTGCTACACCTGTTTTACAACACCCATTGAAATTGGGAGCAGATATCGTTGTATATTCAACGACCAAACACATTGACGGACAGGGTCGTACTATGGGCGGTGCCATTCTTGGGTCAAAAGAATGGATAAATAATGTGTTAAGTCCCTTCTACCGGCATACTGGGCCTTCGATGAGTCCATTTAATGGATGGCTGCTTTTAAAAGGTTTGGAAACACTTGAAATGCGGGTAAAAACGCACTGCCAGAATGCGTTAGATATCGCCGAGTTTTTGGTCAAACACAAAACACCTACAAAAGTTCTTTATCCCGGACTAAACTCTCACCCTCAGTATGATTTAGCGACAGCACAGATGTCTGATTTCGGAACGGTGGTGTGTATAGATTTAGACGGACAAAAGAGTAATGCTTTTCGTTTTATGAATGCTTTACAATTAATAGATATTTCCAACAACCTTGGTGATTCAAAAAGCCTTACTACCCACCCTGCTACGACAACACACCAGAGAATATCTGAAGATGAAAGATCTAAATTAGGGATAACCGATGGTTTTGTGCGTCTTTCGATTGGGTTAGAGGATGTAGAGGACTTAAAAGAAGATATCGCCCAAGCTCTGGAAAAAGTATAACCGAACACTTAAATTAAAACTATTTTTTTTAAACAAACGAGCTTAAGAGCGTCATAGGAAGTAAAATGTATGAAGCAATAACGAGGAGTATTAGTGTCTCTGTCGAACCAATTTTTTTAGAAGACCAGTCCTCGCCAGACGAGGATCATTATGTCTGGGCTTACCAGGTTAAAATAAAAAATAAGGGTTTGGAGCCCGTTCAGCTTTTAAACCGACATTGGCGTATAACGGATGCCCGTGGCCAGTTACAGGAGGTTAAAGGTGAAGGGGTTGTTGGCGAACAGCCAATGTTAAAACCCGGGGAAGCATTTGAGTATACAAGTGGTACACCGCTTGCTACCCCATCCGGAATTATGTTTGGTTCCTATGAAATGGCAACTAAAACCGGCGAAAGATTCGATATAGAAATACCAGCTTTTTCCCTTGATAGTCCCTATCAAGCCAGACAGCTAAACTAATTGAATGCCAATTTTTTGCCAATGGGATAAAAAAAATTAATGGCAGGAGGTTATCAGTTATGGATCAATTAAAACGCGTTATTGTTAGTAGCCCTAACGAGGTTACAGATCAACCCACTAAAGAGGATGCTGAAGAAGCGGTTCGCACGCTCCTGCTATGGGCTGGTGACGATCCTGACCGTGAAGGTCTTTTGGATACTCCGACGAGAGTTGTGAATGCTTACGGAGAGTTCTTTAGTGGCTACGAGACAGACCCCACTGAAATGTTGTCGCGTACCTTTGAAGAAGTCAGTGGTTACAATGATATTGTTCTATTGCGTGATATAACTTTTCAGTCCCATTGCGAGCATCATATGGTACCTATTGTAGGGACTGCGGATGTGGCATACCTGCCCGCTAGAAAAGTTGTAGGTATTAGTAAATTAGCTCGCGTCGTGGATGCTTATGCTCGACGGTTGCAAACCCAGGAAACCATGACCGCTCAAATTGCCGAGTGCATTGAAAAGTCCCTTAAACCTAGGGGTGTAGCTGTTATCATCAAAGCTCAACACCAGTGCATGACAACGCGTGGTGTTAAAAAACCAAACGTCGAAATGATTACCAGAACTTTCACAGGGTCGTTTTATGATGATGTCAATATGGAACGCCGCCTTATGGAACTCATTAATTCGTAGGTAA
>DEBE01000172.1:0-6155 GCA_002348425.1 Alphaproteobacteria bacterium UBA2964
AAAGGTTGATAATGCTATAAACGCTATAAACAAACAATCATTGGACAAACCCAAAAACCGGTAAAATCCCCACAGAACCGCCCAGCCCAGAAATATGATGATAGTTAGAAACCACATTCGATTCCAAAGCGCCCAAAAACCCGTAAAAATAAAAGCAGTAAGTGAAAATCCATCTCTCACTACTTTGGGATCATGCCCTAGGCGGGTATGCACCAGAAAAATTTTCACTTTTAGCCTCCTAGGGCTCCCTTTGTCGATGGAATTACGTTTGATGCCCTAGGGTCAATTTCAATAGCTGTTCGCAGAGATCTAGCTAAACCTTTAAAGCATGATTCGACAATATGATGGTTGTTTTCCCCATATAAATTTTCAACGTGCAACGTTATCCCTGCCGCCTGTGCAAAGGCCTGAAACCACTCTTTAAATAACTCTGTATCCATCTCACCAAGCTTCGGTTTAGAAAATTGGACTCGCCACACCAGATACGGCCTAGCAGAAATATCTAGAGCTACCCTAGACAGAGTCTCATCCATCGGAACATATGCAGCACCATAACGCACAATGCCAGATTTATCGCATAATGCAGCACTAATTGCTTGGCCAATTGCAATTCCCGTATCTTCCGTAGTGTGATGAAAATCAATATGCAAGTCCCCCTCTGCCCTCACAAATAAATCCACCAAGCTGTGCCGGGACAATTGCTCTAACATATGATCCAGAAACCCGATCCCAGTCGAAACATCGTATTGACCGGACCCATCCAAATTTATACGAACATCGATAGATGTTTCTTTGGTTTTTCGGGTAACGTTTGCTTCACGCATTTGAGCAATCCTTTTTTTTAAACCAGAATGTTTTAACAGGCTAAAAACATTACTGCCAGCTTTTACCTTTCAATCGCTGTACAATTTGCGCGACTATGCCACAGACCTTTTGTATTTAAACAATTTTCTTAATACCACTTAAAAAAAATGGTATTAAAGTTTAACAGTTAAAAACCCACAATTAGAACCTATTTCTAATGTAGCCTTTAAATTGTTTAAATTAGCCTAGATAATCTTTTTGGTGGTAAGTCTTGAACACTAAATTGCAATCACTACATTTACCGTTCCCGATTTTAGTTCAAGCTGATTATTAAATTGTATAATTGAGAAGTAATAAATGGAAAAAAATAGCCCTCCCCAGTGGCACGGAACAACGATATTATCTGTTCGAAAAAAAAATCAAGTCGTGATAGCCGGTGACGGACAGGTGACTTTGGGACCAACAGTGATCAAAGCATCCGCACGTAAAGTCCGACCACTTGGCAACGGTTCAGTTATAGCAGGATTTGCAGGAGCTACAGCGGATGCATTTACTTTGTTTGAGCGTCTTGAAGCAAAATTAGAGCAACACCCTGGCCAGTTGACCCGAGCGTGTGTGGATCTTGCTAAAGACTGGCGCACAGACAGGTATCTGCGCCGTTTAGAAGCAATGATGGCTGTAGCTGATCAGGATGTTTCTCTTGTTTTAACAGGAACCGGCGATGTCCTTGAGCCAGATCAGGGCCTCATTGGTATAGGGTCTGGAGGTTCCTATGCACTTGCTGCTGCACAGGCATTGCACGATATAGATGGGTTAGACGCAGAGGATATTGCGCGAAAGGCTATGGATATCGCAGCCGGCATTTGTATATATACTAATAACCACTTAACAATAGAAAGTCTAAAAAAAGGTGACTAGTTTCAGTCCAAGAGAAATCGTATCGGAGCTTGATAGATACATTGTCGGCCAAAGTGATGCTAAGCGAGCCGTAGCTATTGCTTTGAGAAATCGCTGGCGCCGGCAGCAAATAGAAGGGGATCTGCGAGAAGAGATTCTTCCCAAAAACATACTAATGATTGGTCCTACAGGGGTTGGTAAAACTGAGATCGCTCGAAGATTGGCTCGTTTAGCTCAAGCCCCCTTTGTAAAAGTCGAAGCAACTAAATTTACTGAGGTGGGCTATGTTGGACGTGATGTTGAACAAATCATAAGGGACTTGCTTGAAGTCGCAGTACACGAGACGAGGGAAAGAATGAGGAAGGCGGTGCTCGCTAAAGCAGAGCTAGCCGCAGAAGAAAGGGTAATAGAAGCCCTAGTTGGCGAAAATGCGGGCGAAGAAACCCGTCAAAGGTTCCGTAAGATGCTTCGCGAAGGAGAATTAGATGATCGTGAAGTAGAACTTGACCTATCTGACAATTCAGGTGCTTCCTTGCCTACGTTTGATGTACCAGGTGTGCCCGGAGCACAAATGGGTATGCTTAATCTCAATGATATGCTCGGCAAGGCCTTTGGAGGACAGACTAAGAAGCGCAAGTGCACCGTAGAAGAATCCCATGATTTTCTTGTCGCTGATGAAAGTGATAAACTTCTCGATGAAGAAAAAATATTGAGGGAGTCCATTGAAGCGGTCGAACAGAATGGCATCGTCTTTTTAGATGAAGTTGACAAAATCTGTGCCAATCATGAGCGTCATAGCGCCGATGTTAGTCGAGAAGGAGTACAAAGGGATTTACTTCCATTAATAGAAGGCACAACAGTTTCTACTAAACACGGTCCGGTCAAAACTGATCATATTCTTTTTATAGCGTCAGGAGCATTTCATATTTCTAAACCCTCAGACTTACTTCCGGAACTGCAAGGTCGTTTACCTATTAGGGTAGAACTAAAGGCCCTTGAAGTGGAGGATCTTAAAGCAATTCTTACTGAACCCGAGGCTAGCCTTATAAGACAATACGTGGCGCTAATAGGAACCGAAGACGTAGAATTAGAGTTTGCTGAAGACGCCGTTGATGAAATTGCAACGATAGCCGCCGAGGTAAATCAGGCCGTTGAAAATATAGGGGCCAGAAGATTACAAACAGTGATGGAGCGCTTATTGGATGATATAAGTTTTACCGCGACCGATAGAAGCGGTGAAAAAATCATCGTTAATGCCCAAATGGTAAGGGAAAATGTAAGCGACCTCGCAAAAAACGCAGACCTAAGCAAATTCATTTTGTAATTAGCGCAACCGGCGCAACATAACATATAGGGCACCCGCACCACCATCGCAGGGGGCAGCCACTGAAATAGCTAGGACCCGTGAACGCGCCTGTGGTGAGTTTAACCAATCAGGTGTCTCCCTCTTCAACACACCCCCACCCTGACTGAGTCGACCGCGACCTGTAATAATTATAACACAACGTTTTCCCAAAGCTTGAGAATCCTGCAAAAATGTCATTAATTTTTCATAAGCTTGACCCCGGGTCATTCCATGCAAATCTAACCGAGCCTCCGGTCTAAGTTGCCCACGCCTTAATCGGGCAAGGGTACGTTTATCAATATCACCGGCCTTTTCTAGGGAGAGAGGCTCTAGATTTAAGGAGCGGTTTCCTATGGAATTTCTCTTATTTAAAAATTGATGTGGTTTGTTGGACTCAATTTTTTCTTTAACAACTGTGCAAGGTATTTCTTTAATTTTCCTCATTGCTTCAAGAAAAATAGTGTCATCATCAGGCGATAACGATGAGGCCTTTGAATGCTTCACCCACCGCTTATTTTTGTTTCTCGACATTGGATAACAATAGAGGATCTGAATGCTTTGGGCCAGAATAATACTACATGTACCCTAACCAACTTGATGAAACCTTATTTGGGTATAAACACATAATAGCGACCCCGACGCTTCATATGACCAGCTCTTTTGGCTGCAGATAAGCCGTGTCCGAAAAAAATATCTCCGCGCACTGCGCCCCTTATATCACCCCCGGTGTCTTGGGATATAAGTAACCGCTGAAATGCAATATCAATATTCAGAGGGTCCTTGGTATCAATCCAAATCGGAAGACCATAAGTTAAGAACCTTGGATCGATAGCAAGACTTCGACCCGGCGTCAAAACAACACCTTGTGCACCAAGTGGGCCTACACCAATCACTCGACTAAAAAAAATATAGCGAGCATTTAGGTCCAATAAATCAGTCACTTTCATAGGATTTTTTTTGAGCCAAGAACGAATGGCTTGCATTGAAAGAGCCTCCGGTGAAAGTTCCTGACGGTTTATCAAAACTTTACCTATAGAGGTGTAGGGATGGCGGTTGTGCCCAGCATAACCGACCCTCACAATTTCCCCATTGGGTAGTTTTATGCGCCCCGACCCCTGAATTTGCAGGAAAAAGACATCTACAGGATTTTTTAGCCACGCTATTGGCTCGACATAGTTTTTCAGCGCTCCATTATTTATTTGTTTTCGGGAAAAATATCTCCCCTTAGTTTGATTAAGGTTGGCTGGAGGGGGATAAATAGGAATTTGAAATTTGCCGAATCGTTTTAGGGCGCCATCAAATTGCGGCTCATAATACCCAGTGAATAGACCTCTAGTTTTACCAGAAAATCTTTGACCGACGAGATAAGCACGAAAATTTTTTGAAAAGAAGCTTCTCGCGTAGATATGATTTCCAAATTTTTTCTTGTCCAATTTACGACAGCTGCGCCGCCATAGTTTCATTGATCCAAATCTAACCGAAACGTGGGATTTTTGATTCGCAGACCGCATTAATTTTTGACAGCTAAGCCAAAAAGGCAAAAGGGCATCACCCTGATCACCGTGGCCCCAACCCGGCAAGGAATTGAAATTTATCTGGCTCAGCGATACAGGCTTCTCATCTTGTTCCAAAACCGATAAGGAGCAGCCCGATAAAATACCTGAAATGAAGAGCAGGCCATAGGGCTTTAGGTATTTATTCCGGGCTTCGAGTCTCAACTAAAGTCCAATTAGGGTCGTGTGCCCGGGTATTTCTAGCAAAGGTCCAAATATCGGTAACGGGTGCCACACGATTCTCATCGCCGTCAACTACCGCTCCACTGTTATCTCTCGTTACATTGACTTGTTCAGATAATACCTTAACAGTGACAAATGCCGTAGATCCGCCTACTCGCGCCTCAAGAATATTGATTTCTTTTATTCCCACAATAACCGTTTCTAAACTGTTTCCCGTTGCTTCCCTTTCATCAATTGCTTCGCAAAAATTTTCGAATACTTCGTTGTTTAATAAGCCACGCAGTGAATCTTTATCTCCATCCGCAAAACCATTAACCACAATTTCAAAAGCTGCTTTCGCCCCAGAAATAAAATTTTCTGAGTCGAATGTTGGATCAACCTCTCTGACAGTAGAAAGACAAGCAGCAATAGGATCAGGTAAATCATTAGTATTGTCAGTATTCTCTGACTCCATTTTACTCTTAGGCGGCGTTTCGACTACCTTATCTTCTTTACTTGTTATCTTCCTATTATCTGAAGCAAAATTCGGCCTGCGCCTTTGATGACCCGTGCGCTTCCCCAGAACACTGCGCAACCTGAGCACCAAAAATGCTGCAATCATAGCAAATAAAATTATATCAAGTGCTTGGAAACCATCGCCCATATCATTATACCATGTAAATCAAAAAATTTTATCGATAAATTTTGTTATATATATTTAAATGTTTACCTTTACATCAAAAAACTAGGGTCTCCTGAACAAAATCGCAAGTATGACTCTCATAATACTAATTGCTTTAATATTCTTGCCAATAATCGAAATAGCGGTGTTTATCGCCCTAGGGGGTGAAATTGGTATTGGGAATACGGTTAGTTTGATTATAGTGACCGCATTTATTGGTGCGTGGATTTTACGACAACAGGGACTAACAACGCTTAGAAACGCCCAACAATCCCTTGGGCAGCAAATATTCCCCGTTTCTGCTCTCTTTGATGGGGTTTGTCTGCTGTTGGCGGGTGTCTTCCTTTTAACCCCTGGTTTTTTAACGGATGCCTTAGGGTTTTTAATCTGCGTACCTCTAGTTCGCAGATTCTTGCGCCATTGGGTATGGATAACCATAAATCGCTCTAGCACTTGCAGTGAATGGACTAAATACGAAGAATCTCCCGATGGACCATCTCGTAATCGAGATACGATTGATGGTAGTTTTCGTGAGATAGATTCCGACAAGGGGCTGGATAAAACCAAAAATAACTTGCCTGACAAGAAAGAAAATTAAAAATAGTTTATATTTTAGTACTTCCCACTTCCTTGTTTCTTCTGGGAATACGTGTTAGCGACGATCGAAATTATCGGAGAATACCATGCAAGACATTCCTTCCGACGGTGTAAC
>DEBE01000172.1:6497-22521 GCA_002348425.1 Alphaproteobacteria bacterium UBA2964
AGGGACGAAAATATTAACGCAACGAGCGAGGATTTTATTCAGCCCAATATTTTAATTGAGGCCCAGTACATAAAAGACCTGTCATATGAAAACCTTGCCGGACCAAATAGTGTGACGATCGGGGAGCAATCACCAGAGGTGAATATCGAAGTAAACACTAGTGCCCGTAATCTAGAAGAGAATAAGTACGAGGTAACTTTGGTGATCCGAGGGGAGGCTAAATCAGCAGAAAATACAATTTTTATTCTGGAATTAACCTATGCCGGAGCCCTAGAAGTGACCAACGCGCCCAAAGATGCCATTGGCCCAATTCTATTAATAGAGGGTGCGCGTCTCCTATTTCCGTTTGCACGAAATATCGTTGCCGATGTATCCAGAGACGGTGGGTTTCCACCGCTATTTATAAATCCTATTGATTTTGTCCAATTATATCAAGATCAACACGTCGTTGAAGAGCCCGGGAATAAAAACGGCAGCCTTTGAATAAATTAAAGAATTAATTAATTTTCCAAAGCGGATTTAGAAGTTTTTGAATAAATCGATTATGTTTTTCCAACTCTTCTTCGGTTGGCTGATGTGGTCGGGGTAACAATCTTTCTCGTTTTACGACTTCGAAACCCTCGTCGCTATCCTCACTAGTTTCAAGCACCAAACCAGGCTGCCGCCCCCCTATCAACTCCAAATAGACCTCTGATAATAACTCTGCATCCAAGAGGGCGCCATGAAGTGTCCGAGCTGAATTATCTATATTGAACCGCCGACATAATGCATCCAAGCTAGCAGGTGCGCCGGGATATTTTTTTCGGGTAACGGCTATTGTATCTACAGTCCGATCAATTGATATTGTGCTTAACCCGCCCCTCTCGAGTTCCGCATTTATAAAACTTATATCAAATTTAGCATTATGAATAATTAGCTTTGCATCTGAAATAAAGTCTAAAAAAGCTTCTGCAATATTGGAAAATACCGGCTTATCCTTAAGAAATTCATCACTTAAACCGTGAATCTTTTGTGCATCGGGCGGCATCGGTATAGTTGGGTTGATGTATTGGTGATAAACTCGGCCGGTTGGCAAATGATTTTCTAATTCAATACACCCAATTTCGACTAACCTATCGCCATCTCTAGCAGACAACCCGGTTGTCTCTGTATCTAAAACGACCTCTCGCATAACCGCCAAGCCCTTAATTTTTAATCCGCCTTACTATCCTGAAAAGCTGGTTAAAGGTATGCCTTTTTCCTAAACCTGTACACACAACAAAGTCAGCCTTTTTTCTTTTTTCATTATCGGGCATCTGGCGATCAAGCGTTGCCTTAAAACGTTGCAATGTCATGCCAGGCCGAGCCATTGCGCGCTGGCGCTGAACAAAACCAGGCGCGGAAACGACCAAAGTATAATCACAAATTCTGTCGGTTTTTACTTCAAAAAGAAGGGGAACATCTAAAGCAATTATTGGCGATTTGCACGCTTGGCACCTTTTAATAAAAAGTTCCTGGGCCTCTCTTACTAGCGGATGCAGTATTTGTTCAAGACTAGCTAATGCTGACGCGTCACCAAAAACTTTTTGTCCCAGGGCGGTTCTGTCAACTGCCCCATCAATCACCACGCCATCAAACTCTTTTTTGATCACCGGCACAGCAGCACCACCAGCTTTCAGCAAATCGTGAACTAAATTATCAGAATCACATACACGGAGTCCCAGCCTAGAAAGCATTGTTGCCGCTGTTGTTTTTCCCATTGCTATAGAACCAGTCAACCCGACAATTAAAGTCATTTCAGACCCCTTATTTGCCCTAGAAGGTGGGCCTCGAGGTCCTCAGAAACCTTTGGATCAACACCAAACCAAGCCCTGAAACCCGGCCTACCTTGTTGCAAAAGCATACCGAGCCCGTCTACGATAGTATTTCCTCTATCGATAGCAAGTTTTAGGAGCGGAGTTATCAGGGGCGCATAAACAATATCACTTACTATTGCTGATAAAGGCAGGGCTGATAAATTAATGTCGAGTGCTGGCTGCCCAACCATACCCAAAATTGTTGTATTTACTAACAATTTTTTACCTTCAAGAACCTCGTTTCTTTCTTTCCAATCAACAGCTATCAGCTTATCCCCGACCTCTTCACACAAGCGTTCGGAATTTTCACGGGTCCTATTCACTATATTAATCTCTGATACCCCTGTTTCCTTAAGTGCCGCGGCTATAGCTCTAGCTGCTCCGCCTGCGCCCAGAATAACCGCGGTCTGTTTTTTTAATATGTTTAGATTCAAGCTTCTCTTAAGGGATTCTATAAAACCATATCCATCGGTGTTGGTCCCTATTATCAAACCCTCTTTATTTACAACCACTGTGTTTATTGCGCGCAATGTTTTCGCTACCCCGTCAACTCTATCAACAAACAATGCAGCTGCTTCTTTGTGGGGTACCGTTAAATTAACACCGGAAAAGCCCAGTTTTGGCAAAGCTAAAATCGCTGCCTGTAAATTTTGGGGCTGAACGGCTAAGGGAACGTAGTTCCCAATAACTTTGTTTTCCCTTAACCAAAAACCATGTAAGGCTGGTGATAAAGAATGGCTGACCGGCCACCCCATTACTCCAGCTATTGGGATTGGTTGATAGTCATTCATGCTGCTATTGCCCCCCTTAGACGAAGATAATGGAGGACCGGCAAAAGGGGCAGTCCGAGAATTGTAAAATGATTTCCTTCAATACTAGTAAATAATTGTATTCCAGCGCTCTCGACTTGATAACAACCTGGGCTATCTAATAAAGATTTACCTTGTTTCGAAATATATTCATCCAAAAAACAATCTGAGAATTTTCTCATATGAAGAAGCGACCTATCGGTATGCTCCCATATTCTTTTTCCGCCCTCAGCTACGACAACTGAACTTATAAGTGTGTGTTTCTTGCCGCGCAGTGTATTTAGTTGTTCTTTTGCCGCCACCAAATTTTTGGGCTTACTATAAATTATTCCTTCGCACTCGAGGACCTGATCAGCGCCGATCACAAGAGCGCTAGGCACCCTTGTCGACACTATGCATGACTTATGTTCTGCAAGAAAGCCAGCTATATCTTCGCCTGAAGCACCCTTGAATAACAAAGCACCTTTTAGTTCTTGTTCATCCACATTGGGTACCTCAACACTGAAAACCAAGCCAGCATCTTCCAGAATCTTTTTACGTGTGAAGCTGCTTGATGCCAGTACCACCTTGCTCATTTTCCAACACTCCATACAACTTGGTTAAAATGATTATAGCTTTATAAATTTTACGTTAATGGGGATAACATACTTTTATCAGAATATTATATATAATTAGCCCCATAAGCACTATTGCTTCCACAAGAAACAAAGCTGTGAATTTAGATTGCACAGGGTGGGAAATTTATATTATCCACATAAAAGGGGCTTTATTATTTTAATCCTTATAACCGTATGTATTTGGGAAAGATGTCTCCTAGAATTTTCTTATATCAACAAGCTTTATTCAACTTACCCATAATTATATCCACGGTGGATAAAAATGGTTAAAAAATTAATCCCCACTATCCCCCGTACTACTACTACTACTATATTTATATTAATATATTATTAGTAGAAGAAGATAATAAACGATAAAACTCATGGGGCTATAAAGTGACTACATCAAACCCAATCATTTTAGATGTTCTCGATGGAAAAGATGTTAAAAGTATTCCCATTTGGTTAATGCGGCAAGCTGGCAGGTATTTGGAAGAATACCAGGCAGTTAGAAAAATTAGCGGCAGTTTTCTTGATCTTTGTTACTCACCAAAAATGGCAAAGAGGGTGACGCTGCAACCAATTGAACGATTTAATTTTGACGCGGCTATCATCTTTTCAGACATTTTAGTAATACCTGATGCTCTTGGGCAATCGGTTCAATTTCAAGAAGGGATTGGCCCAATCTTAGAACCTTTACGAGACCTTTCCTCACTAAACTGCTTAAATATGGATAATCTTACGAACCATTTAAGCCCAGTCTATGAAGCAATTTCTGACGTGCGGTTAGAATTGACTAGGGATAAGGCAGTTATAGGATTTTCTGGTGCTCCATGGACTGTAGCAACATACATGGTGGAGGGTGGATCAAGTAAAGATTTTTCCAATATTAAACAGTGGGCATATTCTAGCCCAGAAGAATTTAGCATTTTGATAGAGATTCTGATTTCGGCGATAACAATGCATCTTCTATCTCAAATAAAAGCTGGTGCAGATGTTATCCAAATATTTGACAGTTGGGCTGGTTTATTGCCAGATTCTGGATTTAAAAAATGGTGTGTCTATCCAATAAAAAAAATAGTAGCCGGCGTTAGAAGTGAGTTTCCAGACATACCTATTATTATTTTCCCTCGGTTGGCGGGTCATAGGTATATAGCGATAGCAGATATTGAAGGTGTCACAGCAGTAAGTGTTGATCATACTATATCAACAGACTGGCTCTCTAAGAATTTGCAGAATAAAGTTGTTGTTCAGGGAAATTTAGATCCGGTGTTTCTCCTTACAGGAGGAGCTGCCATGAAGAGTGAAGTGAAAAGAATATTGGAAGGCTTGTCTGGGCATCCCTTCATTTTTAATCTCGGTCATGGTGTTTTGCCTAGTACACCGACAGATAATGTATCGGAATTATGTGAAATGGTTTCCGTTTATCGACGGAGCTAGAAATGGAAAGGGTTGCTGTTGTTCTTTATAATTTAGGAGGGCCGGATAAGCCGGAGGCTATTCAACCATTTCTTTTTAATTTATTTAATGATCCCTTAATTTTAAGGCTTGTGCCACCTATTCGCTGGATTTTGGCGAAGATAATATCAAAGCGGCGGACGCCAATTGCTAAAGAGATTTATGCTAAGATAGGGGGTGGATCCCCTATCTTAGAAGAAACAAGAAAACAGGCTTCGGCACTGCAAGAAGAGTTAGAAAAAGATAGAAAGTTTAAAGTTTTTGTTGCTATGCGGTATTGGCGGCCGTTCGCTGACGAATGTATCGATGAGGTGATTAACTTTAATCCGGATTCTGTAGTTCTATTACCGCTCTACCCACAGTTTTCAACCACTACAACAAAATCGTTTCTTCAAATTTGGGAAAAACATTGTAAAAAGAAGGGTTTTGATAAAACTACCGCATCAATCTGTTGTTATCCGCAGGATGCGGGTTTTGTTAAGGCTGTTAGTCAACTTGTTCAACTGAGTATTTTAGAGGCTGAATCAAAAGGTCCCGTGAAAGTTTTGTTCTCTGCTCATGGAATACCCAAAAAATTTGTTGTTGATGGTGACCCATATGAATTGCATGTCAGGGCAACTGTGAGCGCTGTTGTAGATTGTCTAAATATCCCCAACTTGAATTATGAGATTTGTTATCAGAGTCGGGTGGGACCAGTTGAGTGGCTCAGACCTTATACAGATGAAGTGATTATCGATTCAGCGCAAGAGGGAAAATCAATCGTTGTCGTACCTATTGCTTTTGTTTCCGAACATTCAGAAACATTAGTAGAACTTGATATGGAGTATCATGATCTTGCATTGGATAATGGGGCGCTTTCCTATATTCGTACGGCGACGGTTGGAGTAAACGAGAATTTTATTCTCGGCTTAGCTAACATGGTGCGAGAAGGGTCAGGAGCAAATGGTGTAATTGCACCCAACCAATTAGTATGCAAAGAAAATTGTGCAGTCTGTCCGGCTGTTAGGTCAGATCAATGAACTTTGATTGGTTGCTGGAAATTTACCCTTGGATTAAGGCCCTACACATTATTGCTGTGATTTCTTGGATGGCTGGAATGTTATATTTACCCCGTCTGTTTGTTTATCATTGCGGGGCACCGGTAGGTTCCAATGAATCTGAAATATTTAAGGTTATGGAGAGAAGGCTTATGCGGGTAATTATGAACCCCGCTATGATAGCGAGCGTGGTATTTGGGGTTTTGTTGTTTCTAACTCCAGGGGCTATTGATTGGGACGCATGGTGGGTCTATGTAAAAATAATACTTGTTGTGTTCCTCATGGTATTACACGGTAGTTTTGCGCTTTGGAGAAAAAAGTTTGAAGAGGATAAAAATACGACCAGCGCAAAAACTTTCCGGATTATTAATGAGGGGCCGACAATATTAATGATAGGGATAATTATTATGGTAATTATAAGGCCCGGAGCCTAGGTTTGGAGTTGTGGCAATTGGGATTGACAGCAAAAACCCGATGAGCTAAAGCTGTGAGTGATTGTTTGCAATCGCTTTTTCTTACAACAATCCAAGACTATCAAGAATGGGCATGCCTATAATAGCCCCAAATAGGATTCTAAATTTCCCTACACATCACATAAATTTTCCTTTAACAATTTTCCAACCCATTATGAACTTACAAGAACTTAAGAAAAAACCTCCCGCTGATCTTCTTAGTTTTGCAGAAGAACTAAAAATCGAGAATGCTTCTACCATGCGCAAACAAGAAATGATGTTTGCGATTTTAAAACAACTCGCGGAAAATGAGGTGGTAATATCCGGCGATGGTGTTTTAGAAGTTTTGCAGGATGGCTTTGGTTTTTTGAGGGCCCCGGAGGCAAATTACCTGCCAGGCCCTGACGATATATATGTCTCACCCAGTCAAATTCGTCGGTTTAGCTTGCGGACAGGGGATACGGTAGAGGGAGAAATTCGTTCGCCTAAAGATGGGGAAAGATATTTTGCACTATTAAAGGTCAATAAAATTAACTTTGATGATCCTGAAAAAGTGCGGCATCGAATTAACTTCGACAATCTTACGCCTTTGTATCCAGAGGAAAAATTTGTTCTTGATCACGATAATCCCGAAGCTAAGGATTTGACTACGCGTATAGTGGATTTAACGGCCCCACTTGGAAAGGGCCAGCGCGCTCTGATTGTTGCGCCGCCGCGGACAGGAAAGACCATGATGCTACAATCCATTGCGCATGCAATTACGGAAAACAATCAGGGGGTCTATCTTTTGGTCCTACTTATTGACGAGCGCCCAGAAGAGGTAACTGACATGCAACGCTCTGTTGATGGGGAGGTGATAAGCTCCACCTTTGATGAGCCTGCATCTCGACATGTTCAGGTGGCGGATATGGTTATTGAAAAAGCGAAAAGATTGGTAGAGCATGGCCATGATGTCGTCATTTTATTGGATTCTATTACTCGTCTGGCTAGGGCATATAATACGGTTGTGCCGTCATCAGGTAAGGTTTTAACAGGGGGGGTTGATTCCAACGCACTTCAAAGGCCAAAGAGGTTTTTTGGAGCAGCAAGAAATATCGAGAGTGGCGGATCCCTTTCTATTATTGCTACCGCCCTGATTGATACGGGTTCTCGAATGGATGAAGTTATATTCGAGGAGTTTAAGGGAACGGGAAACAGCGAAATTGTTCTAGACAGAAAGCTAGCCGATAAAAGAACATTTCCCTCGATGGATATAGCAAAATCGGGAACAAGGAAGGAAGAGCTCCTTATTGAAAAGGGCGACCTTTCTAAAATGTGGGTATTGCGGCGCATCCTTAATCCAATGGGTACTGTTGATGCCATGGAGTTTTTGATTGAAAAAATAAAAGCGACAAAAAACAACGCAGATTTTTTCGATTCTATGAATCAATAGATAATATTTTCCAGTAATTACCAATTTTAAGGAATCAAAATCGTGGACCCTACGGTCTTCCGTTGTTCTAGTGCCCTATGGGCTTTTGCCGCTTCTCTGAGCTGATAGCGTTGTTCAACATGTATTTTAACGGCCCCGCTTTTTACAACCTCGAAGAGTTCTTTTGCTAAAGATGTAAAGGCCTGTTTTGTAGTTATGTAGTGATTTAAAATTGGCCGTGTCATAAAAAGCGACCCTTTTTGTAAGAGGGTAAGAGGAGCAATAGGTGGCACTGGACCTGAGGCATTACCATAGGTTATCCAAATACCGCGCATACTAAGACAGTCTAAAGACCCAGGATATGTATCTTTTCCAACTCCATCGTATACGACTGGAACACCTTCTCCTTTCGTATAACGCAGAACACGATCTACAAAATTACTTTCGGAATATATAATTGTTTTATCGCATCCATTGGCTCGAGCAAGAGCGGCTTTCTTTCTAGAGCTGACCGTTCCAATAATATTGGCGCCCAGATATTTCGCCCACTGACACAATATCAATCCGACCCCGCCTGCTGCGGCATGAACGAGTATAGTGTCAGACGGTTTGGGGACATATATGTGCTTTAAAAGCATGGCCGCTGTGAGACCTTTTAACATCATTGATGCCGCTTGTTCGTCTGTAATGCCGCGAGGTATCTTGATTAATCTGTCTGCCGGAAAACAACGTTTCTCTGAATAAGAGCCTATCGGATCTGAGCAGTATGTCACTCGATCGCCAATTTTCAGACCTTCCACTTTAGTGCCGAGAGCTTCGATTACTCCTGCCCCTTCTACGCCAGGGGTAAAGGGTGTGGGTAGTGGATAGAGACCTTTGCGGTGATAGGTATCTATGAAGTTCAGCCCTATAGCAGTGTTCCTAATAATCGCCTCGCCCGGTTTAGGGCTCGTTATTGTCACGTCTTCCCATTTCAGGACCGAAGCGGGTCCAGTCCTGTGTACACGAATTGCCTTGTTCATTGAGATTTCTTTGGTTATCAAATTTTGGGGCACCTTTTATAAAAACTGTTGGCGCCCCAAAAATAGTTTCTAACTAAGTGCGCTCTTCAGTAAAGCAGATGTACGACCATCCGCAAGTTCTGCTGCCGCTTGATTGTAGTTTCCACCACCCAGTCTTGCAAAGGCGTGGTCAACCCCTGGATAGGAATGAAGAGTGATTTTCCCGTTTTTTTCGAAAGCCTGCGCTATGGCTGTCTGGGACTCGGGGGGGCAAAAATCATCCTTTTCGGCAATATGGAACATTGCGGGATTTTTTATGTATTCAGCATATGGCAAATGATCGTCTATTTGCACGGGATAATAACCTATCGAAGCATCAGAATCTGAAGAACAGGCCATAGTATAGGCGAGACTTCCACCAAGACAAAAACCGACGCAACCAACTTTTCCAGTACTGCCCTGATAAGAGCGTAAAAAGCTCATAGTGGCCTGGAGGTCTGCAACACCTTTTTCAAAATCCGGAAGAAATTTATTCATATATTCAAATGCCTTACCCCAATCTTCTTCGGTTTTATCGGTAAGTTGTATGCCGGGTTCAATTCTCCAGAACAAATCTGGGCATGCTGCAATGTAGCCCTGTTTTGCAAAATTATCGCACAGGTCTCTCATTACTTGATTTACACCGAAAATTTCTTGAATCACTAAGAGTCCGGGTCCCGTTCCAGATTCTGGAATGGCCAAGTAGCTACCAAAACTACCGTCTGGTCCTTCAATTGATATTTCTGTCATCTCTGTCTGCGTCCTTCAAAAATTTTAATCTTACATCCACACCATAGCGCGGTAATATTTTTATGTCATTCGAAAGGAATCTCTAGCGCTCGCTCCACGGCTGGTGGTAATTTTTTTCATTGTGTTGGATGGTGTTTATGAAAACTAGTGCAATTTTTTTCTCTGATGTTTTGGGCACTTTTTTCAAATAATTTAGAAACTCTGTTCGGGGTGAAAATTGCCTAAAACCAAGTTTCTGATATTCAGATTTCTCAGGCAGGCTACTTCCGTAAATTATTATAGAATGTTTCTTTCTTAAGCGTTGGGGTACAGCTCGGGCTAGCGGTAGCCCTTGCGCCGCATTGTTGCCAATTACGATTAATCCTACACTATCTTTCAATTCCATAATCTCCGACTGCAGGAGTGTTAAGTCGACTTGGTCCCAATTTGTTTTTTCTCTTTCCGCCATCTCTCGGGTTAACAGAGTTGGATAATTATTGGGCATAGTGTAGCCAGTTTCTTCTGTTGAGAGTCTAGCCCAAGTCAGTGGGGGAGTATGCACGAAGGCTTCCGTGGTTACTTCATTGTCAAGAACTAGGATTGTAAGATAATCCGAAAAATTTTTATTTATCTGTTTAATAATCGACATTATTTTTTATGGATTATTTTCATGGTTTATAAGAAATAATTTCGTCTTTAATCCTTTTCCGCCAGTATAACCGTTGAGGGCCCCATTGCCACCAATTACCCTATGACAGGGAATAATTATTGGCAGTGGATTTTTGCTACAGGCGTTTCCAACTGCTCTTGGTGATGTATGGAGGGTACTTGCAATTTGTCCGTAGGTAGCTGTTTTTCCGAATGGGATTTCAGCCATAGAATTCCAAACTTTTCTCTGAAAACTTGTGCCATATGGGTTTATCGGCACAGTAAATCTAGTCAATTTGCCTTCGAAATAGTTTTCCAATTCTTTCTGGGCTCCAAGTAGCAATTTTGTTTTTTCGTTTTTTTGTGAAGTTGACCAACAAATTTTTTTAATAGCGCAGCCCCTCTCTACTATTGTAAGCAAACCAACTGGGGTATTTATTGTTAGTCTGGGCATTATCGTCAATTCATCCCCGAAAAAAAATGTTTTAGTTCTTTGGCTGTGGTGATGGGAAGGGAACAAGTTGTCCCTTGGCAAATATAAACAGTAGCCGAATGATTAACTTGGGTTTTTCCAAAAGCGGGATGCGTTCCAGCTAGTTTACCGTCGGGTGGAATAACAGTAATTACCTTATTTATTAAATTTTGTTGATATATCTCAGATAATAAATCAATGCAGTCTTTATCTTTCCTATTGCCGATAATGGCAATTTGAACGGCTGACTGCAAAAATTCGGCCGCATTTAATAGGGTGGCAAAAGGGAAAAAATTGGAGGCTAATTCGCCTGAAAAGGCTAATAAAATTGCTTCTGCCCGTTCACGATAATGATGTTTTCCGGTTAGGTAATATAGCTTTGCGAGGTTGGCGGCCATTACGCTATTGCCACCTGGGGTCGCATTGTCTGAGGCTGACTTGGTTCTGACAATTAATTCCCTGGCGCTAACTGGGGTAAAATAATAGCCATCATTATTTTTATCCCAAAAATCTTTATCGATCGTTGTTATCCATGATTGAGCATTTTCGATATATTTTTGCTCGCCGGTTAATTCATTCAAAGTTAGCGAGGCTCGGATCATTCCAGCGTAATCATCTAGGGTTGCTACTGCATTAACTAGGCCGGCCCTATAGGCGTGGGATAAGGTATTTTGGTTATTCATCTTGTTTAATATGAAGTCATAGGCTCGCGTCGCTGCTTCAAGCCACGACGTTTGCTTAAAGACAACACTAGCATTTGCCAAAGCGGTGATCATTAGGCCGTTCCAATCAGCGAGTATTTTGTCATCCCAACCGGGGCGGACTCTTTTTTGCCGTTCCCCCAATAATTTCTGTCGGCATTTTTTCAGCAATTCTTCTTCTTTTTGAGAATAGTCTCTTTTGTTTTTTGTACGGTTTAGTATGTTTTTGCCTTCCCAGTTACCCTCTGGGGTGACATCGTATGCTCCTTTAAATAAGGGTGTATGGGCACCTAAAACTTGTTCGATTTCACTTTCATCCCACACATAATACTTTCCTTCTGTTCCTTCACTATCAGCGTCTAGGGTTGCGGCGAAAGCGCCATTTTCTGCTACCATCTCTCTCAAAAGCCAATCGGCTGTTTCTTTAATTCGATTGCTAAATAGACTCTTGCCAGTGTCCTGCCATACCCAAGTGAGTAACTCTAAAATCTGTGCGTTGTCATAAAGCATTTTCTCAAAATGAGGCACCAACCATATGGCGTCAGTGGAATAGCGCGCATAGCCGCCGCCCAGATGATCATATATTCCACCCTGGGACATTTTTTCCAGTGTGAGGAGAACAATTTTTTTAAGGTCCTGGTGACCATTACTTTTATAGTTACGCCATAGGAGTTCGAGAATGGAAGGATTGGGAAATTTTGGTGCCGCGCCAATTCCCCCGTTTACGGTGTCATATTCTTGTGCAAGGCGCTTGGCGGCACGGTCAATTAATTCTATGGAAATCTCTTCTCCTCTCTCTGAAATACCCAGTTGGCTGATTGATTCCTTGAGAGCGCTTACGTTTTTTGTGACGGCATCCTGTTTGTTGTCCCAGTAATCGTAGATGGTATGAAGAACTTCTGGAAAACTTGGCCGTCCGAATTTAGCTGTTGGTGGAAAATAGGTCCCTCCCCAAAATGGTTCGCCCTTCGGTGTAAGAAACATCGTTAGGGGCCAACCTCCTTGTTGACCAAGGGCTTGGAGACTGTGTTGGTATATAGCATCGATATCTGGCCTTTCTTCTCGATCAACCTTGATATTAATAAAGTGATCATTCATCTGTGTCGCGATATTCTTATTTTCAAAACTTTCATGAGCCATTACATGACACCAATGGCATGCCGCGTAACCAACTGACAATAAAATTGGCTTATTTTCAGCTTGTGCCTCGTTAAGCGCCTTTTCTCCCCAAGGCCACCAATTCACCGGATTTTTGGCATGTTGTAATAGGTAGGGGCTGGTTTCTTTTCCAAGTTTGTTTTTTTTCATTTATTATTCGGCTGTTAATTGCGATGTTTTTCCACCCGCAGTAGAACAAATTATGTTTCTTGCCGGCAAGGTTTTACTTGTCGGGCGGGTCTCTAAATTTTATAGAGTAGCATGTTTAAGGATTCTATATTTGCTCCGTCAAGCGGCGGGGCGCCTGCTGGAATTTCAGTGGTCAGGGTTTCGGGGCCGTCGGCTGGTAAAATTCTGAATACTATTGCGGGGGTTTGTACGCCCAAGCCAAGGCATGCTACTCATGTTACACTCACTAATCCAAAAAATGGGGAACCGCTGGACACTGGTCTTTTTATTTGGTTCCCAGCGCCAGCTAGTTTTACCGGTGAGGACGTTGTGGAGTTTCAGATCCACGGTGGCGTGGCTACAGTTGAAGCATTATGCCGTGCTTTGGGAGCATTTGAAAATTGTCGTTTGGCGGAGCCTGGCGAATTTAGCCGACGCGCTTTTTATAATGAAAAGTTAGATTTAGCGGAACTGGAGGGCCTCTCTGATTTAATTGCTGCAGAAACCGAGGCGCAGCGAAAACAGGCCTTACAGCAATTATCCGGGTCCTTAAGTGAAATTTATGAACCATGGCGTAAGGCATTATTGGAGTGCCTAGCCCATACGGAAGCCGTAATAGATTTTCCAGAGGAGGAACTACCCGACGATCTCCTTGGTAATACCAAACACAATATATTGGGTATGACTAAAAAAATTACACAATATCTTGATGATGGAAATCGAGGCGAAAAGTTGCGAGAGGGGTTTCAAATTGTTATTGCTGGGGCTCCAAATGTTGGAAAATCCAGTCTCCTAAATTATTTAGCGGAGCGGGATGTCGCTATTGTTTCCGAGCAGGCAGGCACTACTCGTGATGTAATAGAAGTGCGTCTTGATTTGGGGGGGTATCCGGTAACGGTTGCTGATACAGCTGGCTTGCGCCAAACACGCGATGCTATCGAATATGAGGGGGTCAAGAGAGCAGAGAGCCGGGCGACTAATGCTGACTTAACCTTATTTGTTTTTGATATTTTGTCATTTGATGGTGATCAACGAGTGGTTGAGTTGATTACCTCTAACGATTTGGTTTTGATTAATAAGGCGGATTTGTTGAAGGAGCCGAAAATACCGGATTTTCTGAAGGTTTTTGATCCCATTATTATTTCCGTTAAGAATGGACAGAATTTAGAGGATTTTCTCAAAGTTCTGACTAACAGGGTAGTTAAGCAGTTTTCTGTCAACGCTCCGGCCCCGCTGTCGAGGTTGCGCCATAGGGAAGCATTGGAGAGAGCGAATTTTGCACTTCAGCGGTCCTTAAATACAGGGGCGGCGGAATTAATGGCAGAGGATTTAAGGATTGCGGCCAGAGAATTGGGTAAAATAACCGGTCGAGTCGACGTTGAGGACGTGTTAGACGTTATATTTCACGAATTTTGTATAGGAAAATGAGGTTATTTTGTTTCACGTGAAACATTTTTAGCCAAGTTTTCTTTGACAGAAATATTCAGGGCTTTTAAATAAAGCGATGGAAAAATATGACGTCATTGTGATTGGGGGGGGGCATGCTGGTTGTGAGGCCGCTGCCGCTGCCGCTCGCCTGGGGGCGCCGACTATTCTAATTACCCATAAATTAGAAACAATCGGTGAAATGTCTTGTAATCCCGCTATTGGTGGTTTGGCAAAAGGCCACCTTGTGAGAGAAATAGATGCACTTGACGGTGTTATGGGCCGCGCAATTGATGGGGCGGGAATCCAGTTTAGAGTTTTAAATAAGAGCCGTGGGCCAGCGGTGCGGGGCCCACGGGCCCAGGCTGATAGAAAGCTCTATCGTCAAATAATGCAAAAAATCCTCTTTGAACAAGACAACCTGACGATTTTCGCAGGCTCGGTTGCAGATCTGATAATTAATAATGACGTTGTCACGGGCGTTTTGCTTGAAGGTGGACAGAGTTTTTCTTGCAACAAGGTAATTTTGACTACTGGTACATTCTTGAGGGGAGAGATTCATATTGGGGAAGAGCGCATCCCTGCCGGGCGAATGGGGGAAGCGCCCGCCGCCGGTTTATCTAGGACGCTCGCTGAGAAAGGCTTTGAGTTGGGGAGACTGAAAACGGGAACCCCTCCACGCCTCGACGGACAAACAATAAATTGGGGTGGCCTCACGGTACAAAAGGGTGACTCCCATCCCGTGCCGTTTTCCTTTATGACTAAAGCTATCACGAATAGGCAAATTGACTGTCACATTACTGGCACTAATCCAGAAAGTCATAAAATTATAATGCAGAACCTTGATCGGGCCCCGATGTATTCGGGTCAAATTGAGGGGACCGGACCGCGATACTGTCCGTCCATAGAAGATAAAGTGGTGCGCTTTTCTGAACGAGAGCACCACCAGATATTCCTTGAACCGGAGGGCTTGGATGATCAAACCGTATATCCTAACGGTATTTCAACAAGTTTGCCACGCGACGTTCAGCATGCCTTTTTAAAGACAATCCCGGGCCTTGAAAATGCCAAGATTTTAAGACCCGGCTATGCGATTGAATATGATTATATAGATCCCCGGGAATTAACGGCCGCGCTGGAGACTCGCAAGATTTCAGGCCTTTATCTTGCAGGGCAAATAAACGGCACGACGGGTTATGAAGAAGCAGCTGCTCAAGGTTTAATGGCTGGGCTGAATGCCGCGATTGCTTGTGGTGGCGGCAAGGATTTTATTTTGGATAGGGCCGATGCATATATTGGTGTTCTAATAGACGACCTTATTTCGCGCGGTACCTCCGAGCCTTATAGGATGTTTACCTCTAGAGCGGAGTATCGGCTTTTGCTTCGTGCTGATAACGCAGATCAACGTTTAACGCCGTTGGGAATTAATTTGGGCTGCGTCTCCTTGGAGAGAAAAAAACTTTTTGAGGAAAAATTTGAGGCCCTAGGCCTAGCCAGAGGGCTTTTGACTGGTCTTTCGGCAAAACCTAGCGAGATGATAGAAAACGAAATGGCTGTGACCCGGGATGGGAAAAGCCGTTCTGCTCTGCAGCTTCTGGCCTACCCTGATGTAACAGTTGAGAGCTTGTCGACAATTTGGCCAAAGCTAAAAACTATACGACCAGACGTGGCCGAGCAATTAGAAATTGAGGCGAGATATGTTACGTATTTGCAAAGACAAAGTGCGGACATTGAGGCCTTTAGAAGGGACGAGGCCCTGGAAATTCCTGCAGATCTTGACCTAGACAAGGTAGGGGGTTTATCCAATGAGGTGCGAGAAAAGTTAAAAAGTTCGCGCCCGGCCAGTTTTGGCGCCGCTGCGCGTATTTCGGGGGTTACCCCTGCAGCTTTAACAGCTCTTCTGCGCTACGTTCGTAGAAATGAGAGAGTAATAAATCATTAAGTCCCTTAATTCAGCACCATTATCGCCAGACGCATTTGCAAGTATTTTTAATGTTTCACGTGAAACATTAGATTGTTTGATCCTTTTTGCTGATCTTTTAGAAAATTGGCAAAAATCCCTAAATCTTGTGGGGGCCGAGACCA
>DEBE01000089.1:0-545 GCA_002348425.1 Alphaproteobacteria bacterium UBA2964
CTCGGCGCTGACGAAAAAAATCTTTATCACGAAATTGGCAATGACTATCGAGACATGGTATCCCCTGTGCCATCTGTCTATAACCGTATTGATAAGGAGACGGTTTTCATCGTTGGCGGTCGAACCTGGCGACCAATTTTTGGATCAGGGCACTCCCCAGATCACGTAACGTTATACAACGAAAAAGATCAGATCCTGTTAGGAGGAGATATGTTGTTACCTCGGATTACGCCGATAATTGCCGTTTGGTGGCAGGAACCGGATGGAAATCCATTGGACGGATTTCTTAAATTCCTCCATGGCTTAAACATACCGAGTAAAGAAACAATTATACTACCAGCACATGACCGACCCTACAAAGGGCTGTCAACACGGATCACAGATCTCATTCAACACCATCAAAATAGATTAGAGATAACATTTAACGCCTGCAATGAGCCAGTTACAGCCAGCTCCATCATGAAAAAGCTCTTCAAAAGAGATTTAGATGCCTTTCAAATTCGCTTTGCAATAGGTGAAACCATTGCCCATATAAATTATCTTCT
>DEBE01000089.1:937-3596 GCA_002348425.1 Alphaproteobacteria bacterium UBA2964
CACGGCCTCTAAATAAAAACTACATGAAGCCAGAAATTAAGTTTTCGTTATAAAGGGCTTGATGATCTAACCATGGGTCGGCAGGCTTAAAATTTCCAATAGCTGTTTTTATTTTAAGCTCTTGTTCGACAAGAATTTGCTCCGCCTCTTCAACGGTTATCTGCTGGAATGTTATCTCTGCTCCGGGACACAACAATCCAAGCCGTGAAATATCTGCGGAAATTATTGTTCCTAACTTTGGATATCCCCCAGTTGTTTGGTGATCTGCAAGAAGCATAATCGGTTGCCCGGTTCCTGGAACCTGTATTGCTCCTGTTACAATTCCGTCAGAGACGATATTATAACCCTTGGAATGTTGTAGTTTAGGCCCATCCAACCGAATCCCCATTCTGTCAGCTTCGGTCGTAACGCTATATTTTGAATCGAAAAATGTCTCTATACTATTCGACGAAAAATAATCATCTTGAGGCCCCAGAATAACTCTTAGTGGTCCATTCTCGTCGAGAAACCAAGCATCATTAAGTTTTAACTCTCCATGATCAGCGGCACTATTCGTTTTTAAAGGAACTACATCGCCAGCGAGTAATGGGCGCCCTTTGTATCCACCAATTCCCGCTCTGACATAAGTCGACATGCTATCGTAGATTTTTGGTAGGTCAAACCCGCCTTCAAAAGCCAGATATGTTGTTCCAGAGTCTGAAACATTACCAATTTTGACGATCTGACCCTTTTTCAACTTGATACTCTGGTTCGCAGGCTGGAAAGTAATATCACCATCAATAATTTCGACAGGTGTCGATGTTCCAACTAGCGCTATCCGAAGGCTATCGCATAAGACCTCGAACGTCGGGCCCATTAATCGTATTTCAAGCCCTGCCTCATACTCAGTATTAGAAACTAGTGCATTTGCCAGTCGAAGTAGCGTGGGCGCAATGGCACCTGACACAGGAACGCCCAAATGTTGAAATTTTGGTCTGCCAAAATCCTGAACAGTTACATTGAAGCCCGGATCTATAATTTTTATCGCCATATTAACAATCCATTATCAACGGATATTCGTCTGCCTTTAGGGCCCGACGAACAGCAGGGTATTCTTTGCTATTAATGGCAAAAAAAGACACCTTATCGCCCGCCTTTACAAGCACTGGATTTTCTCTATTTGGATCATAAAAATCTACAGGCGTTTGACCTATCAAATGCCATCCTCCGGGGCTATCGATCGTATAAATTGTCGTCTGGCGAGCGGCAACAGAAATAGACCTGGGAGGAACGTGCACCCGCGGTTCAACACGGCGAGGTAAATCAAATATTTCAGGTAAGAGACCCAAGTAAGGGAATCCCGGTAGAAAACCCATCATAAAAACTTCTAGTTCCACGGAAGTATGTTGTTTGATAATCTCTGAAGCAGAAACTTTGAGAGATCTACTGACGTCTTCAATATCTGGCGCATACTTGTTCTCGTAACAAACAGGAATTCTCCACCTGATGATATCATCATCCAGGGTGAACTCCCTTCCAAGTAATGGGGTTATAAATTTTTTTAATTCTGCCTGTGAAATGCACAATGGATCATAGTGAATCATAAGAGATCGCATGGTCGGCACAAGGTCTACGACACCTTCGATATCCTCACGTTTCACAATTGCCGATATCTTCCTTACGTGTTGGTTAATACTGGCATCAACCGTCTCGCCAAATTGAATAACCAATGCGCTATCGCCTGCAAATAAAAAGCGGTAGCTATTTCTCGAAGGGGTATTCATATCCTTGGCTGGTCCTTGGGAACTAAAGTGTTATAATAAAAACGTTCAATCTAGAACCTCTTTATAAATCTTAATATTAAAGTCTAAGCAAATGAAAAATATCAATTTAAATTCAGATATTGGTGAGGGATTTGGCGTTTATGATATTGGAAACGATACAGAAATGCTAAAAATCGTAAATTCTGCCAATATTGCTTGTGGTTTTCATGCTGGAGATCCGAATGTAATGGATCGCGTGGTAAAACAATCAATAAAAAATGGTGTAAGTATAGGAGCACATCCTGGTTTCAATGATCTGTGGGGGTTTGGTAGAAGACAGATCCACATGTCAACGGATGAAATAGAAGCAAGCGTTGCGTATCAAATTGGTGCCCTCCAAGCGATTTCTGCTACAAACAATGCGATTGTTACTCATGTAAAACCTCATGGCGCGTTAAATAATATGTCTAGCCTTGACCCTGATATAGCAGCTGCGATCGCCAAGGGAGTCAATCTAGTAGACCCTAAACTAATTTTAGTTGCTGTTTCTGGTTCATTTCTCTTTTCTGCTGGGCAAGCACTGGGATTAACTGTCGCTGCCGAGGCTTACGCTGATCGGAGCTATGAGGATGACGGAAATATGACGAGCCGGAAATACGAGCATGCGATGATTAAAGATCCTGAAAAGGCAGCGGCACAAGTCCGCAATATTGTTATAAACGGATATATAACCGCGAATAGCGGAAAGAAAGTTCCTGTCAAAGCTGATACAATCTGCATTCATGGCGATGAGCCCACTGGACCAGCTGTAGCACAGGCTGTGAGGAAAATGCTTGAAAGCGAAGGGATCGCAGTCAAACCGCTCCCCGAGTTAAATTTCAGTTAACAACTTTTATCACGAACTTAACGGAACCCTA
>DEBE01000216.1 GCA_002348425.1 Alphaproteobacteria bacterium UBA2964
TTCACTGGAGGATACGCTTTCAGGCACTAATCCACGATCCTTCCAACGCTGAATAATCCCAAGTAATGCCCTTGCTGGCCACTTACTATGGTCAATATCATTAGCCTCTAAAATTTGTTTCAATAGACGTAACTGGTCGTCAGCATCCAAAATTGTAAAATTCGATTTAAGACCTACCTGCTCAGCATGTCTGCGCAAAATTCGAGCTGCAATTGCGTGAAAAGTTCCTATCCAAAGGTCTTCAGCAACCGGGCCAACAAGGTCAAATACACGCTCACGCATTTCGCGGGCAGCCTTATTAGTAAACGTCACCGCCAGAATTTGCCCGGGGAAGGCCTTACGAGTTACCAATATATGGGCTAATCTTGTTGTGAGTACTCTTGTTTTACCTGTTCCAGCGCCTGCTAAAACTAGCACCGGACCATCCACAGCCTTCACTGCTTTTCGTTGAACATTATTTAGCGTCTTGAGATAAACATCAGAAGTATTTTCGTTTTTCAAAGTCCCGCTTCGGGTATTTTTTCTATATTCGGACATAGGATTACGAGTATAACAAGTTTTTACGAATCTCCGGCTATATCACAACATAAATACTCATAACTTTTCTATACCGAAATAATTAGTTCACCGATTTTAAAACTTTTATTTTGTTCCCAAGATTGATATTTTTCGGATTTGACTTATGAGCAAGACAAATATCGTAAATTCTACCGATCTTATTCTCCGGAATAGAGGTCACTCGGCGGGTCTTTAGATCAACATGCAAAGACAAAAACTCGCAGGTCGCAGCGAGATAATCGCCATTCTTATTATACATTTCGTGGTAATGGTGCAGGCGCTTTTCATCGAAGCCAATCAACAGGGACTCTACAAAAACCTCATCGCCCTCAACCACTTCGCGATTATATTGTATGTGGTGTTCAACGGCGAAGGTACTACCTGTTGTTACTTTTCGATATTCTCTACCGAGTTCAATATAATCAAAAAAAGCGTCGACAGCATGATCAAATACTAAGGTGTAATATGCCACATTCATATGTTTATTAAAGTCTATCCACTCCGGTTGGATAAATTCTTTCCATAATTTCAGAGGAACTGGATGCATCATCAACTGAATCTCCTAGGCAAGACTACTGCGACACTGAGCCATGATATCAAGCACCTTAAAAGGGTCCTCTATGCGTGGAAATGTTGGCACCCCTCTAGGCTCTAGGAAATTTTTTGCTGCGACATTTAACGCTTCATCGCCTGAAAATGAGATATATATTGGCTTCGCAGGAAAACGATTCTTCTGATCAACTATAAAATGAAGATCCATTGCCTCCAGCTCTTTGGCCAGAATTAAAATTGCAACAACTGCATCCACATTATCATCATTCAGTAGGGCTTCCATTGACTCTCGCCATGCAAACTCCATTCCATTGACAGTGGCAGAAGGAAATACATCCACCGGGTTTGTTATATTGATAAACGAAGGACTAATTTCTTCGAGCCGCAATTGTGTCGCTGAAGTTACACTAGAAAAATCTAGGCACGTTCTTTGTTTGCAAATGTCCGATAAATGAACAATAAATGCCCCAGATGGTGACACAAAGCCAACACGATTTCCGGTGGGGACTGGCATCATCGCGGCAGCCTTTGCCGCAGTGAAAAGATGTGAAAATTCATCAATTCGAATGATACCCGCCTGCCTTAACGCCCCGTCCAAAATCTTGTCATTAGCGCCTAAAGATGCGGTATGCGACATCGCAGCCTTCGCCCCCGCCTCGGTTGCGCCTCCCTTCAACATAATAACTGGCTTTTTACGCGTAACCATCCTCGCAATCTTCAGAAATTCTTGCGGCCGATGGAGACTTTCAAGATAAATAAATATTGCCTTTGTTTCCCGGTCGTAGGCCAAGAACTCCAACACATCGGCTTCGTCTATATCAATAGTATTTCCAAGGCCCACACAGCGAGCTACCCCGTAATGTTCTCCTGACATAATTGAGCGCATCATAGCGCCCGTAAAATTACCCGTTTGCGCAATATATGAAATACCTCCTTTCGGGATTTTTCCTAGAGGAAAAAAACTAGAGGTGAAACCCGAAGGCGTTGAAATATGACCCGCGGTGTTAGGGCCTAGTACACGTACCCCCGTTTCTTTAATAATTTCCTTAAGGTGGATTTGAAGATCTTCACCAGAATGATCAACTTCTGCGAACCCGCCTGCAGCCAAAACCGCGGATTTAATCCCCTTCACTGCACAATCTTTTATAGCCTTGGGTGTTTGATTTGCCGGAAGCATAACGATGGCCATCTCAATTCTGTTAGGTAAGTCCTCTATCTTTTTAAACACTGGCAAATCACAGATTTTTCCGCCTCGGGGATTTACCGGATAAATTTTACCTCTAAATTCATTTGCAATCAGATTTTCAATAACTGTTCGACCCGGCTTTCCTTTGGTTGCGGAGGCTCCAACTATGGCAATACTTTTTGGTGCGAAAAATGAATCAAGTTTTGACAATTCTATTCCATTTCTTTTTTGTTTTTAGGTAGATGAAAATATATTTACAGTTTCTTTATCGCGTCAGGGTTTAATTGATGCAAGAAAGTTTTAAGCAATACAATGACGGAATAAAGAGATATAACACTTAAGGTTGATGGTGATATCGAATATCTTATCTTAGAGCTGAATACTAAACACCCCTTTAATTGACTGATGTTCTTCGCTGCCTGGAACCTATCCAATGCCCGTAGAGGTTTAGAGGCTCATCGGTTTATTATTAAATTTGAATAGAAGTTTATTAAAAAGAGAAAAGCTTTTTCGTTTTTTGCGCACGCTACAAAAGTCTAATCCTTGACGGCCATCGATCGAAAGTCATAATGAGTGACATTGTTCCCAGGGGTGCTTCATTAGGAGGCTGAGATACCGCCAAAGGAGTTAAAAAGCTCCGACCCGCGGAGACCCTTCGAACCTGATCCGGATTATACCGGCGTAGGGAAAGGGAAGTAGAAGGAGTTAATCTTCTTTTCAGTACCTCATTCCCAAATCTGGATAAAATAAAGTTCTTGGAGATGAGCACGTGAACGAAACACAGTTAATTGATTCTTTAGTTACCTTTATCGGTGAAAAATCAGCCTCAGAAGAAGAATTCAATTCTCATGCGCTAGAGGTTTTTAATTTTCAGTTCGACAACAACTTGTCCTATCAATTATTTTGTCGCCAAAGAGGGAAAACACCCAAATCAGTGCGAGACTGGAGATCAATACCGGCATTACCCATCAATGCATACAAAAATGTAACTCTGAGTTGCTGCAATCCAGAAGATGTTAAAAGGACGTTTATGACAAGTGGCACCACCCAAGTTGGTCAAAGAGGAAAATGCCATCACCCCACGTTGACAGTATATGATTTATCAATGGTAAAAAACTTTAAAGCAAGGTTTATACCAGAATTTGACAAAATGCGGATGGCAATTCTATTTCCGACAGAAAATGAAATGCCTAACTCATCTTTAGCACATTATTTAGAGCATGCTCTCATGAATTTTGGATCTGATGGCAGTCGGCATTTTGTCGACAACAGCGGAATTAGAATTGAAGATTTATTTACTGAAATTGACCATGCAGAAAA
>DEBE01000020.1 GCA_002348425.1 Alphaproteobacteria bacterium UBA2964
AAAACCCTCAATGAATATGGTGGGGTGTGGGATTGTACTAGGTGCATGAAATGCGTTGAGGTTTGTCCAAAAGGGGTAGCTCCTATGGACAGAATAATGTCATTGCGAGAAAAAGTTATGGAAGCAGGATATGTAAATACCAATGGGGCCAGGCATGCAAATGCTTTCGTAGATTCTGTCAAACATAGTGGATGGCTTGATGAGCTCAAGTTACCAATAAAAAGTTTCGGTATCTTCAACATCAAAGCCATGATCGGACTTATCCCGTTGGCAATAAGATCACAAAGGGCCGGTAAGGTACCACCTATTTTTCACAAAAGCATTCCTGGTGTTGAGAACGTTAAAAGAATATTTGAAAAAGTAGAGACAAAAAAATGAAATATGCTTTTTACCCCGGATGTGTGTCTAGAGGTGCATGCCCAGAACTATATTCAGCCACAGTGGAAGTATGCGGTATTTTAGGAATAGAACTAGATGAGGACGCTTTAAAAGGCGCTTCCTGTACCGGTGCTGGGGTACTACAAGAAAAAAACCAGCGCCTTGGGGATACTCTTAATGCCCGGACCTTTGCTATGGCAGAACGATCAGGGAATCCTTTAATGACCATCTGCAGTACCTGCCAAGGAGTTATGTCTCAGGCGAATGAAAGGCTACTTGCTGATCCAGAATATTTGTCCTCAATTAATGAAGATTTAAAAGAAGAGGGCCTTGAATACAAAGGAACAGCTGATCCGAAACATCTTCTATGGATCATTGCTGAAGATCTCGGAATAGATTTCCTTGAATCTAAGTTGGTAAAAAAACTGGACGGCGTGAAGTTGGCACCATTTTACGGATGTTACATAGTAAGACCTTCAAAAGCATTGGGGTTTGAAGAAAACCCAGGTAGAAAACAAGCGTTAGAAGAAATAATAGAAACAGTGGGAGGAGAAGTCGTCGATTTCCCTGGTAAAACTTTATGCTGCGGATTTCCGATCCTAACTATAAATCCGGAAAATTCAGTCAATATGGTAGCCAATCACACGATAGACGCAAAAGATCGTGGCGCAGATGCGATGGTCACGCCATGTCCACTATGTCATTTGAACTTAGACGGATATCAACCAAATGCTGCTTCAGCTCGAAAAAGAGAAATAGATTTACCGATAATCCATTTACCGCAACTGTTGGGATTAGCGTTGGGTATAGAACCTGAAAAAATGCGATTGAACAAGCACATTATTTCAACTAAAAAACTTTTGAGTGAATTGGCCATATCGCCGTAGTTTCAATCGGTTTTCGCAAAAAGCAATATCAAGAATCCAATAAATGCAGATATACTCAACCACGTGATAGAGGCCACCTGTCCCATACCGAGAGTGGACGATATGAATCCCCATGCAAACGGTCCTGAAATGGCTGCTAACCTACCGACCATATTATAAACAGCAAAATACTCGGATACCGTGTCTGATTCAGACATTGAAATAACAAAAGGTCTTTCAGAGACATACAATCCGGCCATGAAAACACCTGCTAAAACGCCTACTACCCACCATAATTGAGCTGGAAGACCCACAACAGGCAATAGAGCAGCTAAGCCTAATATTAGAAACCAAGCCATTACATTGAGTTTAAGATTTAAAAATGACCCATACTTGTCTACCAAAAATCCCCAAACCGCCCCACTAGGAATACCGAAAACAATACCAACAGCCAGAATCAATTGAACTTCCCTTTCAGTTAAATCAACAGTTTCGACCCCATAAAGTACTGCAAATACTGAGCCGGCATATATAGACGAAAAATACCAAAACCTGGCGAATAGAAACATTGCCCAAACTTTCTTCTTTCTAGCCTCCCATAAAGACATAAAAGCTTGTTTGATAGTGGTCGCGATAACTGACCTAAATTCAGTTACTCTGGTTTCGCTTATTGAATATCTCCCTGATAAAAACAAAGGCAACACCAAAATAAACATCAATAATGCCATTAATTTAAATAGAAAAACCGGACCTTGGGTGTCATAAAATAGCAATCCGCAAACCACGGCAAATATAGCACCTATATATCCAACACCAACTCCGAGACCTCCTATGTAACCTACATTCGATTCAGTCGATATATCAGAGAGCAAGGCGTTGTAAAAAATATTGGCCAAATGAATCAATATTACTGCTGTACAAAAAAGAGTGATTGACACTTCATAATTGAAAACCCCAATCAAAGCAGTGGCAAAAATGGCAATCAAAGTTGTAGCCACCAAAAATGGCATCTTACGTCTTGTAATATCAGATATGGTCCCAGCAATGGGAGAAAGAATGAATACGATGATCATAGCCAAGGAAAGTGAAAATCCAAATGTCCCATCATCACCTGACATATCTCGTGTCAACCACAAGGGAAAAATTAACCCAACAATGCCAGCAGAAAACAAGGTGTTTCCCATGTCATATACGATCCACGACCCAATCCCTAACTTAGATCGAGATAATTCACTTTTACACATTGATCAATTTACCCACGAGTTATGACCACACTAAATTTCAATGAGTTGGTCGGGGCGACTGGACTCGAACCAGCGACCTCCACGTCCCGAACGTGGCACGCTACCAACTGCGCTACGCCCCGACACATCAATCAATTTTAGATACCTGCAGCAAAATTCAGCAACACCAAATCAACCACATATTAAAATAATCAAATTATTACTTTAATGAATATCTTTGACCAGTCAAAACCTATATGCTACGGTTAATAAGTGAAAAAAAGCACATAGTGTGGAT
>DEBE01000138.1:0-138 GCA_002348425.1 Alphaproteobacteria bacterium UBA2964
ATAGAATTCGTCCGCCGTTGAGTCAGCCACGGTCATAGGCCCGGGCAATGTAACTTTTACAGGCAATGTCGTTTCTCTGAGAATGAAACTCAACTCAGATCGAAGGATTGAGGCGTTTCGTTTAATGGGTCCGATACA
>DEBE01000138.1:482-1960 GCA_002348425.1 Alphaproteobacteria bacterium UBA2964
CGCCCAACTTCCGCGAGCCGACGATTGTTTCGGGTCCATTTTTTTGTCAGTGTTTGGTAGTCAAACCCCTCCAACTGGGATGTAATATGGGTAAGGTATGATTTTCTTCTCTGTTCGCCATCACTTACAATTTCAATACCTGCATTTTCTTGGTCGTGAAGTGTGAGTCGTGTAGCGTCATCCAGTGCTTTTTCCAATACATCACCTGAAAACTGCCACTCTGCTCCCTTACCGTGCACCTGCTTACCTTCAGCATTAAGTGGTATTTGTTCCATCAGCCAGCTCGGCTTTGGCATTGAACCTACAACTGTGGTTACAAATGGCTTATTCATAAACTACTCCAATAAAACGAATTGATTATTTCTCAATGAGAGGGTGCTCAGCGAAACAAGGAAAATTCAACTAGATATTAAACGCCTCTCGCTTGGACATCCGATCCATCCAAGCAGCAACCCCGGGATAAGATGCGTTTATGTCTATCTTGAGAGGCGTTGTTAATTTAATCGTAAAAAAAGCTGTAATATCTGCAACACTAAAACGAGAACCCGCAACAAACTCATTTTCTGCCATATGCGGTTCAACTCGTTCTAAAAACATTTTTCCCATTTCTATCCCTCTGGTGACCATTTCTGGGACCTGAGGAAGATCCGTCCTTGTTCCCGGAATTACTCGGCCTTTGAAATTTTCTAGGTGGTTACGAACAGCATGAAGCATGGGTAAGAAGCCATCTAACTCAAATCGCCGCAACCACATATCGATTATGGCCCGAGTCTCAGCTGTCGTTCCAAACAGCGCAGGGTTAGGGTAAATCTCTTCCAAATACCGACATATCGAAATAGATTCAGAGATAACAGTTCCATCGTCCAACTCCAAGAATGGTACGCAGTGGAATGGATTCATAGATGTAAAAGGCTCTAAAAACTGTTTCCCTTCCCGAACATTCAGTTGTTCAGTTGGTATTTCAATACCTTTTTCTCTGATAAAGACTTGAACACGCTGAGCATTTGCCGCAGGCCCAAAATCAAAAAGTTTCATTTGTTAGCTCTCATTAAAATAAAATTAAGTTACTAGAACTTGTTTAGGAAAAATCGATAGTCTGAGATGTCATAATTCATTATTCGGCCGCGATAGCTTGCTTAGACTTTTCAAACTTAAACCCTCTGTAATTATTTGCGACTATTTCTTCGCAGATTTCGCGATATGCCCCAACGCCGCCAATATAAGGCATGAATAATCTCGGTTTTCCGGGAATATTGGCGCCCATATACCAGGAATTGGCTTGGGGGAATAACGTCTTGTTAGCCACCTCCTGCACATGATCCACCCATTTATTTTCAGCTTCTAATTCTGGTTCAACGACCGACAACCCTTTCCTTCTCATTGAAAGCAGTGTTTCAATCACAAGGTCAACATGTTGTTCGATAGACATAATCATATTGCTTTTTACTGAGGGACTGCCTGGTCCAGTAATCATAAAT